>NZ_JBEXHP010000002.1:0-208270 GCF_040607895.1 Micromonospora sp. NPDC005220 | reverse complement strand
CCCGCCGCGCCGGCGCGGCGCGCCGATGGCCCGCGCCGGCGCGGCCCGCCGCGCGCCGATGGCCATGATCGTGCTGCAACCAGGATCCAGTGGTAATCCACCAGCGGGAGGCCCCTACATCCTGGACAACGCCATTGCGTTAGGCGGAACGGCTGTTCGTCAACCGGCGCCACCTCGCCGATCATGCAGTTGTGGTGGGCAACAAAACGCCCGTAACCTGCTAAACCGGGCACCACAAGTGCATGATCGACGCGCGCCCGCACTGCCCCTGCTCCGCGACCGTGCACTTCGTGTCCCGACACACGGTGCATTCCGCCCATGTCGACAACCGCAACCGCTGGTCGGCGCGATCTTCTCGCTCCACCTACGGTGATCGGCCAGGAGCCCCTTCTCCAGCACGGGTTGACCCGCCGGCCACAGCGCTAACGCAACGGTGTTGACATCCTGGATCGAGCACGATCATGCAGTGGTGAGGCAGGGCTCCGGACCCGGACCCGTCGACGACCACCGTGCCCACGGCGGGTTTCCGGGGCAGCCCGACCCGCGCAGGGATCAAGCCTGACCGCCCGGAGCGGGGCGGGCTGCCCCGGAAACCCCCAACCGCAAGGAACGGCCATCCCGGAAACCCCAACCGCGAGGAACGGCCGTCCCGGAAACCCCACCCGCGACCGAGGATCAGACGTGCCGCCGAGACTGCACGATCCGGAACCGGTTGCCCACGTACGCCCCGTCCGTCAGCGCCGAGTTGGCCGCCGCGTTGGCCCCGCTGCCGTGGAAGTCGGAGAACGCCGCCGACTGGTTGACGAAGACACCGCCGGTGAGGTTGCAGGACAGGTGCACCCCGACCTCGACCGCCACCGCCTCGGTCGCGTCCAGCACGGCCTCGTCGGTCGAGTAGACCCCGGCGGTGAGCGCGCCCTTCTCGCCGACCGTCCGGCGCAGCAGTTCCAGGCTGTGCGCTGTGGAGTCGGTCGCGATGGCGAACGAGATCGGCCCGAACCACTCCCGGCCGTACGTCTCCGCGTCGTCCGCGGTCAGCTTCACGATGGTCGGGGTACGCACCACCGCGTCGACGTACGACGGGTGGGCCACGGTCCGCGACTCCAGCACCAGCTCGCCGACCTTGGTCACCTCGGCCAGCCGTTCCAGCACCCCGTCGTTGACGATGGCGCCGGTCAGCTCGACGCCCCGGGCCGGGTCGGCGGTGAGCTTGCCAACCGCGCCGGCGATCCCGCCGGCCACCTCGTCGAAGCTCTTGTGCCCCTGGTCGGTCTCGATGCCGCCGGCCGGGATGAGGATGTTCTGCGAGGTGGTGCACATCTGCCCGCTGTAGAGGGTCAGCGTGAACCCGAGGTTGCGGCACATGCCGGCGAAGTCGTCGGTGGAGTCGATGACGATCGTGTTCAGGCCGGCCTTCTCGGTGTAGACCGAAGCCTGCCGGGCGTGCGTCTCCAGCCAGTCGCCGTACTCGGTGGAACCGGTGAAGTCGACGATCTTGACGGACTGGTGCAGGGCCAGATCGCTGGCGAGCTTCTCGCCGGGCGCCTCGGCGGCCAGCAGGACCAGGTTCGGGTCGAAGCCGGCCTCCGCGAGCACCTCCCGGGCGTACTTCACGGTGATGGCCAGCGGCAGCACCGCGCGCGGGTGCGGCTTGACGATCACCGGGTTGCCGGTGACCAGCGAGGCGAACAGCCCGGGGTACGAGTTCCAGGTCGGGAAGGTGTTGCAGCCGATCACCAGCGCCACCCCACGCGGGACCACGTGGAACGTCTTGGTCATCCGCAGCGGGTCACCCTTGCCGGCGGCCTTCTCCCAGCCCGCCGTGCCCGGGTGCCGGGTCATCTCGGCGTACCCGTACGCCAGCGCTTCCAGCGCCCGGTCCAGCGCGTGCGCGCCACCGGCCTGGAAGGCCATTACGAATGCCTGCCCGCTGGTGAACTGCACCGCGTTGGCCAGCTCGAAGATGTGCTTGTGCAGTCGGTCGAGGATCTCCAGGCAGACGCCCACCCGGGCCTGCGGGCCGGCGTCGCGCCAGGCCGGCAACGCGGCGGAGGCGGCGCTGACCAGCTCGCCGGTACTGGCGTGCGGGTAACGCACCGCCAGCTCCACCCCGAACGGGCTCGTCTCGGTGGCGACCCGAACGCCGCTGCCGGGCTGGTCGAGCGGAAAATCACCACCGAGGTACGCCTCGAAGGCGGCCTTCCCGTCGGCGGCGGCGGTTTCGCCGTACACCCGGGGGCTGGGGGATTCAGGGTAGGCGGACCAGTAGCCCCGTTCCGTGATCGCGGTCAGCGCACGGTTGAGGGTGTCGGCGTGCCTGTCGTACAGGGGATGCGGGGTCTCCGTCATGCCCGCCATCATGCCTGAGCCAGGCCCGCGATCAGTAGCGCGAATGCCCGACAGCGACGCATGCCTGAGCCAGGCCCGCGATCAGTAGCGCGAATGCCCGACAGCGACGCATGCCTGAGCCAGGCCCGCGAGCAGCAGCGCGAATGCCCGACAGCGACGCATGCCTGAGCCAGGCCCGCGAGCAGTAGCGCCGAGACCTGTCAGAGGGTGAGCTGCCAGTTGGTCCAGGAGTCAACCGGGCGGAAGCCGAGCTGCTCGTTGATCGCCACCATGTAGCTGTTGCTGGCCGCGTTCCAGGTGTCGATCACCTGGACCGCTGGTTCGTGGGTGAGCAGGTGGTGCAGGTTCTCCGCCTTGGCGATGAGGCCGAGACGGTGCCCACGGTGGGCCGGGTCGACGATGGTGATCTGCTGGTACGCGTGCCAGTCGGTGGAGGCGCCCACATCGAGCAGCGTCCAGGCGACCAGCCGGCCGGACGCCTCGTGCCGCATCCCGAGGTGGTAGCGCCGCCGGCCACGGGCGTCCAGCGCCCGTTCGTTGCCGCGGATGCGTTCGGCGTCCACCTGCTCCGGCTCCCACTGCACGTCGCCCATGGGCGCGTCCATCAGCAGCCGGCCGTCGAGGTAGGCGATGTCGGCGACGTACTCCTGCGGGGTCGCCCCCTGCCAGCAGACCGACTGGTAGCCCTCGGCCAGCGGGCGGGCCTCGGCGAGCGCCGCTCGCAGCGCAACCCGGTCGATCTTGTTGACGTCGAGCCGCCGACGCACCTCGGTGAGGGCGGGCTGGGCTCCGATCGCGGTGGCGAACGCGTCGCCGGCCACGCTTCGGGCGGGGCCGTCGGGCAGCGCGGAGACGGCCATGGCCACCACCCGCTTGCGGCCGTGCTCGCGGAGCAGGCGCACCCCGTACTCGTGCAGGGCCCGGCCGACTCCCCGGCGCCGCAGCTCGGGATGCACCAGCAGCTCGGCGGTGGCGTTGTCGGTGTTGTCGAGCTCGGGCAGGTCCAGTTGGAGGTAACCGGCCGGCACGCCGTCCAGTCGGGCCAGCGCCCAGAGTGACGTCGTGCCGGGCATCGGCGTGTGGAACAGCGCGTCGAAGCGGCGCCGGCAGGAGGGCGGGAAGTCCGGCAGGTCGGCGTCGTTGGCCGCCGACCCGATCCGGTACGCCTCGTCGACCGACGCCCGGTCAGCGCCGTCGAACGACGCGATCGTGATGCTCATGCCGGTGAGCGTGCACCCGGGAAAAGCGATCGGGCCAGCGAATTAATCGCTGGCCCGATCGAACGTGGTCGGGAGGGACACTCGCACAACGCCTCCGGCGTTGGGTCGCAAGAACTTCAAAAGTCTTCGGCGAAATGCCCTCCCGCACGGAGCATCTTGCGCCGTCCGGTTCCTGCCGTCAAGTCCGTAGCGGCGGGTTTTCCACACTCACTGCGAAAAGCCAGTTACCCGGCGGATCCGTCTGCTCCCCCAACCGGCTGGCCGCCCATCCCCCACCCGGTTGGCCGCCGAGCGCCGGCCGGCGGATCAGCCGAGCAGGCCGGCATCCCGGGCGGCGCGCAGCGAGGGCTTGATGTGGTGGGTCGGCCCGACCTGGCCGGCCACCGCGTCGATGGTCTTCAGACCCTCACCGGTGTTGAACACGACGGTCTCGGCCGTCGGGTCGAGCCGACCGGATTCGACCAGCTTGCGCAACACGGCCACGGTGACCCCGCCTGCGGTTTCGGCGAAGACCCCGGTGGTACGGGCGAGATCGCGGATGCCGGCCCGGATCTCGTCGTCGTCGGCGTACTCCATCCAGCCACCGGTGCGGCGGACCGCCTCCAGGGCGTAGAGGCCGGCCGCCGGGTCGCCGATGTTGAGTGACTTGGCGATGCCGGTCGGCTTGACCGGGACGATCGTGTCGGTTTCGGCGTGCAGGGCGGTGGCGATCGGGTTGCAGCCGGCGGACTGCGCACCGAAGACCTTCCAGCCGCCGGCCGGCGCCTCGACCAGGCCGATCTCCACCAGCTCGGAGAACGCCTTGTCAATCTTGGTGAGCAGCTCGCCGCTGGCCATCGGAATGACCACCTGCGCCGGGATCCGCCAGCCGAGCTGCTCGGCCACCTCGTAGCCGAGGGTCTTGGAGCCCTCCGCGTAGTACGGCCGGACGTTCACGTTGACGAACGCGGTGTCCTCGAATTCGTCGGTCTCCACCAGCTCGCCGCAGAGCCGGTTGACATCGTCGTACGAGCCGTCGATGGCGACCAGTTCGCCGCCGTAGACAGCGGTGGTGATGACCTTGCCCTGCTCCAGGTCGCTGGGGATGAAGACCACCGAGGGCACCCCGGCGCGGGCGGCGTGGGCGGCCACCGAGTTGGCCAGGTTGCCGGTCGACGCGCAGGCGAACCGGGTGAAGCCGAGCGCCTTGGCCGCGGTGAGCGCCACCGAGACGACCCGGTCCTTGAACGAGTGGGTGGGGTTGGCGCTGTCGTCCTTGACCCAGAGCGGCGCGGTGATGCCCAGCTCGGCGGCGAGGTGCGGGGCCGCCACCAGTGGGGTCAACCCCGGGTCCAGGGTGACCCGGCTGGCCGGGTCCTGACCGGCGGGGAGCAGTGCGGCGTACCGCCAGATGTTCTTTGGGCCGGCCTCGATCTGCTCGCGGGTGACGGTGGCCAGTGCGGCGGTGTCGTAGTCGACCTCCAGCGGGCCGAAACACTCGTAACAGGCGTGCTGGGCGGCGAGCGGGTAGCGGGCCGAGCAGGCACGGCAGACCAGGGCGCGGGCGGGGCTGGCGGAGGTGTCGATGCCGGAGGCGACGAGCGTCGACGTCATGTCGAGGGTCCTCTCATCTTTCCCCGCATCGCACGGTGCGGCGGGGACGGAATTGGCACCTGCCCCGCCGGTCGCTCAGCGGTGAGCGCGCGGGGTGGTTGCCGGGGCGTCGTCGGGCCGTATCCCTCAGCCCCTCTGGATGAGGTATGCAGTTGTGCGATCGAGTCTAGGACAACGCTGTCGGTCGTTGCTACCGCAGATCCCACGGTGTGAGCCGGCCGCCGGCATCCCGGCGTGCGGCGCGCTGCTGGTCAGCGCCGGCGTCGACGCCCGAGGTAGAACACCACCGCCCCGAAGGCGGCCAGTAGGGCCAGGAGAATCCAGCCGGCGGTCACGAAGGCGCCGCCGGTGGGCCGTTCGCCGCCGGCGAGCAGCCAGACCACACCCGACACGGCGATGATCGCGACCAGGACGGACACCATGGTGACCACGGCGCGCTGCGCGGGAGTCATCGCTGCCGCCGCGGTCGAACGGTGCCGGGCAGACCGGCCCCCGGGTCGGCCAGGATGTCGGCGACCGAGCGGCCACCGATGGTCAGCGACCCGAGCAGGGCCGTGCGGGCCTGCTCGGCTTCGGCCTCGGCCGCGCGAATCGCATCGCGTACGTGCTCGCCGAGGGTGAGGTTGTCCACTCCACGCCGGGCCTGCGGCGTGATCCGTACGTCGAGCAGCTGACCGCCCACTCCGACGGTGGCGATCACCGCGCCGTCGCCGGCCGCGGCCTGATAGTGCTCGCTCGCCGGCCGCTCGACAAAATCTGCCGCGGACTCCATCGCGGCGGCGATGTCACGACGGATCGCCGACAGGGCATCGGGGTTCATCCGGCCCTCCGGGCGACGGCGCGCAGGGCCTCGGCGGCCGACGCCGGATCGTACGTCTGCGGAACCGATGCGGGAACGTCGACCGGAGCGGGTTGCCCGGAGACCTCGGCGATCGTTGCGGCGAGCGCCTGGGCGGCGATCATCCTCGCGTCGGCCACGGCTGTCACGCACGCTGCACCGAGGGCCTGCGCGTCGAGGTCGCGCACCGCCTGCGGGCTGAGGTAGACGTCTTCGACCCGGCCGGCGCCGGTGGCTCTGACCACCACGGTGCCCGTGTCGTCAGTGCCCTCGTAGACCGCTTCCTGCGCCTCGGCGATCCGGGCGAGGCGCCCGTTGAGCTGATCGGTCATCGCCCAGCCGTCCACACCTGCTGCACAAAGGTCAGCACGGCGGTGAGCGTCGTGATGGCGAACGCCGCCCAGGCTCCGACGATCGTCCACTGCACGGCCGGTGTGTAGGGGCCGGAGAGGTAGGCCACGCCGGCCGCCACCAGCGCCGCGCCCGTGACACTGAGGTAGCTGACCAGGTTCGTCGTCAGACCCCACCACATGTCGTCGCACATGTTCCGGACGTTGCTCGCCGCCTGCGCGATCGCGTCGAGCGCGGGCTCGATGCGTGTTTCCAGGAACGCCTTGAACGCCTCGGCGCCCTGATCGGCCCAGTAGGTGTCGACGTCACCGCGCGCCCGCGTCAGCCTCGCCTTGCACTGCTCGAACACGTCGCTCATGTCGTTCCACGCCTCGGAACCCTTGTCCCACGGGTCAGGCGTGCGGATGTTGACCTCGACAAGTGCGGTGAGGCCGGCCACCACCGCCGGGCCGCCACCGGTGGGCCAGACGGCCGCCGCGAGCGCGGTGCCGAGGATGCCGACGAACACCCACAGGTTTTCGGTGGTCTCGCCGTCGAGTCGGTCGGAGTAGAGCGAGGAGTCGGACATCGCGGCTCCGTTCAATCCTGGTATGTGAAGTTCTCGCCCCGCACCCGCTCCTGCTCCTCGTAGTGGGTGGCGATGGTGGTCAGTGCGGTGCCGATCGAGTCCATCGTCTTCTGCAGCGCCGCGGCGACGTCGCCCACGCCCTGCCGGACACGCTCGTAGTCGTCCGGCAGGTTCCAGGCGAACATCGGAAAGGCATCCCGCGGCAGGGTCAGCGAGGCAACCTTGGGTAGCACCGTGTCGGCGAATGACTTCGCGTCCGCGCTGATCGCCTGGCCCGCCTTGCGCATGGCCTCGGTTTCGAGCGACGTCACAACGGCCCCCTCACCAGGCATCGACGGATCGATGGAACGGCTGGTCCTGGCGGTTCATCCTGCCATGGAGGGACCACCGGAGTTGTCCCCTGCCGCCGCCGACCGGGTCAGCGGGTCAGCGGGCGCTCACCGCCACCGGATCGGTCACCGCGATCGGGTCCGTTACCGCGCCCGACTGGGGCTGCGACATCGTCCGGGGTCGGGCGGCGAGGTTCCAGGCCAGGACCGCGATCACGGCACCCACGAATGCGGCGTACCCCAGCTGCGGGGTGACCGCCACGAGGTCGGCGGCGGCCGGCGCGTGCTGCCAGCCGACGGCGTCGGCGCCGATGCTCAGGATGAGCATGGCGGCTGTGCCGGCGAGCGCGGTCAGAGTGGTGAAGCGCAGCGGCGACCACTCGCCGAACCGGCCGGCGCCGTGGGTGTAGATGCCCCAGCCCAGCACCGCGCCGATCATCATCAGCCCGCCGAGGCCGAACTGGCCGAGCCCGGCCAGGCTCCCGCGCGTGATCACCAGACCGACTCCGAGGAGCGCCACCAGGGAGAGGGCCAACAGGAGAGGCTTCGGCCGTACGCCGTCGCGGGCCCAGCGGACGAGCTGAGTGATCACCGGTGTGGTGGCCACGAAGAGGGAGACCTGCTGCGGGGCGGCGTGTTCCAGCGCCAGGTTGGTGAGCAGGTTGAAGCCCGCGAAGCCGACCACTCCGAGCACCACCACCTCCAGTGCCCGACCGCCGTGCCGCAGCGCGCCGGCACCCTCGCGGAGCAGCAGGATGGCGACCAGGACGACGGCGGCCAGCAGGTAGCGCGCGGTGGTCAGGTTGAGCGGATCGACCCGGTTGAGCGCGCTGGCCAGGATCGGGAACATCACGCCCCAGCCGAGCACGGCGACCAGTGGGTATGCGGTGGCGCGGGATCGCATCGACAACTCCAATGTTCGAGTATCATCGAACCAACGCCACTGACCATAGGGTTTTGTTCGATCATTGTCGAACAAGGGTTACACTGGTCACATGGAGCCGCACGAACCCGACCTGACCGCCGTACCGGTCACCAGCGTGTTGGCCGCACTCGCCGACGACGTGCGGCTACAGATCGTCCGGGCGCTCGCCGAGGGCGGCGAGGCGGCCTGCGGCAGCCTCGACTTCGGCGTCTCCAAGGCGACCCGTAGCCACCACCTCAAGGTGCTGCGCGAGGCGGGCCTGACCCGCACCCGCGCCGCCGGCACCAGCCGGCTGGTCCGGCTCCGCCGCGACGAGGTGGACAAGCTCTATCCCGGCCTCCTGGACGCGGTCCTCACGCCCCGCTCTCCGGCCTGACGCGAAAGCGCTTCCGATGGGGGTCGATCTCCGGCCTGACGCGGAGGCGCTTCCGGAGGGGGTCGATCTCCCTCCCTGCGCGCCCTTTCGAGCTGAATCGTTTACGACATCGCCGAAGGGACCGCTCCCCCATTGCGCACGCGTCAGGATCACCAGGTGTTCCACCAGGACAGCCGAGTGTGGTCTCAGCGTGGAAATTTAGGGCGGCTCTGCGGCCGGTCGTCGAATCTCCGAGCCAGCCGATCCCATAGCGCGGCATGACGGAACTGGTAGATTCCGGCGGCCTGACGCAGGATTCCGCGTTGGTGAGCGTCGTCGAGAATGCCCAGGAAGTCGCCGGGCACCAAGTCTTCGTGGAGGAGGTAACGCTTGGCTATGGCGTACTCGGCGAATGCGGGTGGCGCTATTCGGCCACGTAGACGCTGCGCCCTTGGTGACCGTACAGCTCGTCAGTCTCGATCAGGATCGTGATGGCTTGCCGGACGGTCGACTGGCTGCCCACGTCGTAGAGGTCCGCCAACTCCTTGGTCGAGGGCAGCTTGTGGCCAGGTGGCCACTCGCCGTCGGCGATACGCCTCCGGATGTCGGCGATGATCCGCCGATAGTGCGGCTCGAACTTCCGCAGGGTGGCATGCGAGGTACTCCAAACTAGGCATCCCAACAACGTCGAAGGACAAGCTCAAGGCTCACCTGCGCACGATCCAGCCGTCACGACGTGCCGGGGTCCTGCTCCTTGACGAACACCCCGCGCCCCGGTGCGCCGACCACGACGCCACGGTCACGCAGGAGCGCCACAGCGCGCGCAGCGGTCGAGAACGACACCGAGTAGAGGTCACCGATCTGCGTGTACGACGGCAGCTTGGCACCCGGCTCGTACTCGCCAGACTCGATGCGAGCGGTGATGTCCGCAGCGATGTCTACGTAGCTCAGCGGGATTGCGGGCATGAGTGGTCCTCCCGGGTTGGCAGCCCCATCTGATCACGCCGCGCGACCCGCCTTCAAGAACATGGTTGACCTATGTCACTAAGTGCAATACCGTTCCCATGAGCCGCCCGGGTTGGCACCAGGGCTGGTTCACCCTCCGGGGCAGCCCCGGAGTCGAGCTGGGGCAGCGCGCATGACGGTTCAGGTGTCCCCCATCTGGGCTGGTTGCCGCGCTGCCCCGGCACCCCATCAACCAGCAAGGAGGTCCACGTGACGGTGAGCGAGGCGAGCGCTGCCTGGGAGGTCGAGCAGGTGGCCGGCGAGCTGCGCGAGACGTACCTCGCGGTGGCCGCCGCGACAGTCCTGTTGGAGCGGACCAGCGTGGGCTGCGCCCACCCGGCGATCCGGCAGGCCCGTCGCCGTGGCGACGATGCTCTCGACCTGGCCGGCGACGCGCATCGGCAGCTCACCGAGGGGGTACGCCAGCTCCGCGCCGAGGCGGGCCAGGCCAGCATTGGTGACCTGGTCGACGTGTTGGACACCGCTCGCGACCAGCTGAGCGCCGCAGCCGCGCGGGTCGCGCAGTTCCCCGCGCGGATCACCGCCGCCGGCCGGCAGCTCCTCGACGCCGATCAGCCCGAGGCGGCGAGCGGGCAGTGGCGCCGGGCCGCCGAACAGCTCGACCTGATGGCGGAGAGCCTGACGGCGGCCGTGGAGGCGCTGACGTCGTACACCGAAGGGTTGTCTGGAGCGACCGCCTGAAGCCGGCCCGGGGCGGGTGCCGGGCTCCGGCCGGCGCGGGTCCGGACTCCCGCTGGCCGCCCCCGCCCGCCTCGGCGCCGCCGCTGCGAAGGGAAAACCATGACGGAGTACGACGTACCTTCCCGCTGGATCCTGCACCTGCCGACCACCCTGACCAGCGTGGACGGCGCGCGGGCGCTGGCCGAGGCGCTGCGCGGCTCGCTCGGTCACGTCACCGCCATCGACTTCGGCGAGACGACGCTGAGCGAGGAGGACCGCCAGTTCGTGCGTACCCGGGTCTGGTGCGACCAGCGTCTCCCCGGCGGCGGTCGCTGCGCCCTGCCGGCAGACCATCCCGGCGGGTCGTGTCGGGCTGACCGCTGCAGCCCGTGAAAACATGCTCGGATGAGTCCCGAGAGTCGCCGCCGGAAGCGCGCCAAGCCCAGTCGGTCGGGCCAGCAGGTCCTGCTGCGGGCCAGTCCCGCCGAAGCCGATCAGTGCGACTGCCCGGCCTGCTCGGATGCCGACTTCGACCCGCAGAGCTTCATCGGCGACCTGGTCGGCGAGGGTGCCAACCTGGTCAAGGCCGATGATCCGATCGAGGCCGAGATGTTCGCCTCGACGTTCCTGTCCGCCGGTGACCTTGCCGGTGGGGACTTCACCGAGGCGCTCAACGAGGGCCTGCTGCCGGCCGTCGCCGACATCGCTACGCCCGAAGCGCTCGCGGTCCTGCTCGCGATCGACGCCGTCCGGGAGGGCACCGTCGCCGGGGCCGCCGCGCAACGTCTGCTGGACTCGGGCGTGGCAGCGCCGAGTTGGGCCAGTGAGCTGCGCCAGCCCGTGCGGGTCGGCACCTGTCGACGGTTCGCCGATCCGGCGGGCAGCGCGTCCGTGCTCATCTGCGACTTCGAACGGGCCGGGCGCTCGTACGGCTTCGTCGTCCACGTCGACCACCTCGACTGTGACGCGGCGGCCGACATCGTGTTCTTTCCCGCCGATGCCCTGGACAAGGTCGTCACCACCATCGCGGAGAACGGCCGTCGTGCCGGTCTGACAATCGCCGAAGAACTGTTGGACCCGGCCGAGTTTCGGTGGCAGGTCGAACGGGCCCTCGACGCCCGTGCCGACCACGACCAGGAGCGTGACCCCTCCGAGCTCGAAGACGAACTCGCCGACGAGGACGGGCCCGACTACCACCTGCTGGCGGTGCTACTGCGGGCGCGAATCCGTACCCTGCCCGAGCCGAACCGGCCACCGGCCGAGCACGACGCCGACACCCGTCAGACAACCCTCGATCTGCTGGAGATGATCAGCCAGATCGCCGGGCAGGCGCAGCAGATCCAGACCCGCACACGACGGGGCAGCGCTGGGCGGAAGCTGCCGGCGAAACGGAAGAAGTCCGGCCCGGCCGCGCCGATCTACCAGCTCAAGGTGGGCCTGCGCGGGGCGAAGCCGCCGATCTGGCGACGCCTGGAACTACCCGCCGACACCAGCCTGGCCGACCTGCACGACATCATCCAGGTGGCCTTCGGCTGGGACGACGCACACCTCCACGTCTTCGAGACCGCCTACGGCGACTTCGGGGTCGCCGACCGGGAGCTGGGCCACCGCGCCGAAGCCCCGGTGACCCTGGAACAGGTCGCGTCCGGTGTCGGCGACCGGTTCAGGTACACGTACGACTTGGGCGACGCCTGGGAGCACGACATCGTGGTGGAGAAGGTGCTGCCGCGCCAGCCCATCGCGTACCCACGGTGCACCGGCGGGCGGCGGGCGGCGCCGCCGGAGGACTGCGGCGGCGTCTGGGGCTACGCCGAACTCGTCGAGGTGTTGAGCGATCCGAGCCACCCCGAGCACCGCGAGCGGCTGGACTGGCTCGGACTAACCTCGCCCGCCGACTTCCAGCCCGCCCGGTTCGACGCCGCCGAGATCACCCGGGCCCTCGGCGAAAGGGGGCGACGGTGAACGCGGCGGAGGTGACCGAAGCAACTATTAACTCAGAGTTTGTAGTTCGAACCGAGGCACGCGACAGGTGCGGCGACGCAGGCGTACCTGCGAGAGATCTTGGAATGAATCGGCCCCTGTAGGGGCGGCTTCCTCCCAAGATCTCCCTGTGGGTGCCGTGCGCAGCCGGGCGGGGCTACGACGTGATGTCCTTGCGGGTGAAGCGCCAGAACGCCAACCCCCAGAACAGCGTCGCGTAGCTGATCGCCGAGATGCAGCCGCGCACCACGTCGTCGGTCTGCACCGGCGTCGAGAGCAGACCCAGCCAGGCGGTGCTGAAGTGGGTGGGCAGAAAGTCGCGCAGCGCGCCCAGGGCGGTGATCTGGTCCAGGATGCTGGACAGGATCCAGAGCAGAACCGCGCCACCGACCGCGCCCAGCGCGGCGTCCGTGGTCACCGACAGCAGGAACGCCAGGCCGGCCACCACCAGCAGTACGACCGCCAGGTAGCCCAGCACGGCCAGCAACCGGAGCAGCCCCTCGGTGGGTTCCAGCTCCGCGGCGACCGTGCTGCGCAGCGGCGACCAGCCGTAGCGCAGGGTGCCGGCCAGCAACGCGGTGCCGGCCAACAGCAGCAGGGCCAATCCCGAGTACGCGAGCGCGACCACCAGCTTCACCGTCAACAACCGCGCCCGGGGCACCGGGATCGCCAACAGATACCGCAGGCTGCCCCAGCTCGCCTCGCTGGCCACCGTGTCGCCGCAGAACAGCGCGACGACCACCACCAGCAGGAACGACGCCGACACGAAGATCGAGAACAGGGTGAAGTTGAGCCCGCCGGAGGTGGCCAGGTCGACCAGGCTGGCGAACTCGTTGTTGCCGTTGTCGTCGTCGCCACCGGAGTTGAACTGGAACGCGATCAGGATGATCAGTGGCAGCAACACCATGAACCCGAGCGCCAGCTGGGTCCGCCGCCGGGACGCCTGCCGGCGGAACTCCGCCCCGAACGGCATGGTGGCCGACGGCCGGTAACCCCGGGCCGCGCCGGCCGGGTCGGTGACGCCCACCGGCGCCTCGACGGAAGATCCAGCCATCACCGGTCACCGCTTCCCCGAGAGTTCTCGCCCACCAGGGCGAGGAACGCGTCCTCCAGGCGCCGCCGAGGCACCACCCGATCCACCCCAATGCCGGCGCGCACCAGCTCCGCCACCACCTCGCTGCGGGCCGTGCCGTTGGTGTCGACAACCAGTTGGCCGTCGCTCTCCGGCAACACGCGGACCCCGTGCAGCCGGTCCAGCACCGCCCGCGCCGCCACCGGGTCGGTGACGTCGAAGAGGACGCTCGGCGACTCGCCCACGATCTCCTCCACCGGCCCGGACGCCACGATCCGGCCCTTGTTCACCACCACCGCGTGCGTGCACGTCTGCTCCACCTCGGCCAGCAGGTGACTGGAGACCAGCACCGCGCGGCCGTCCGTGGCGTACCGCTGGAGCACCCGGCGCATCTCGGCGATCTGCGGCGGGTCGAGCCCGTCGGTCGGCTCGTCCAACACCAGCAGCTCGGGGAGGCCGAGCATGGCCTGGGCGATGGCGAGCCGCTGGCGCATCCCGTGGCTGTAGTTCTTGATCTTCCGGTGCACGGAGTCACCCAGCCCGGCGATCTCCAGTGCCGTGTCGAACTGGGCGTCCTCCCACGGCCGCCCGGTGGCCCGCCAGTACGCCTTCAGGTTGTCCAGGCCCGACAGGTGCGGCAGGAAGCCCGGCCCCTCCACCAGCGCCCCGATCCGGGACAGCACCGGTGAGCCGGGCACCAGCCGACGACCGAAGACGTAGATCTCCCCGGCGGTCGGCTGGGTCAGCCCCATCAACACCCGCAGGGTGGTGGTCTTGCCGGCACCGTTCGGCCCGAGCAGACCCACGACCTGACCGGGGTGCACCTCGAAGTCCACGTTCGACACGGCGACGAAGCCGTCCGCGTACTCCTTGCGCAGTGCGCGCACGGCCAGCGGGGTGTCCGCGTACTCCGGATGCACCGACCGGTCCTGGCGGCGGTGCCGGCGGCGGACCAGAGCGACGACCACGACGAGCCCGATCACGATGGCGGCGAGCAGGCCGGCGAGCACCCAGCGCCAGATGGTGGCCGCGGTGGGGATCGGCTCGCCGTTGACAGTGGGCAGGCTGACCGCGCCGTCCGCCGCCACTGTGTAGACGGTCGGCTCGGCGGGCGTGGTGTACGCCTGGTCGGAGGTGGCCACCACCAGTCGCAGCCGGTGCCCGGCTTCCACCCGGCGGACGATCCCGGGCAGCGTCACGGTGACCGGGCGGGCGTCCTGTACCTGCTGCGGCAGGCCGGTGAGCCGGATCGGGGCGACCAGGCCGTTCGGCAGGGTGGCAGCGCCGTCCTTGTCGACGTCGTAGAGCTTGACGAAGAGCACCGCCTCGCCGGTCGGCGACGCGGCCCGCAGCGTGACGGTGGGCGCGCCGGCCACGTCGACCGCCTCGGTCAGCGGGGTGGACTCGAACTGTGCGTGCTGGCCGGGCACGTCGCCGGCCACCCCGTCCAGCAGCGAGGCGAGCCCGCCCGCGAACGGGATCGACGAGATGGCGGCCGGGTTGCCGTTCGGCGGGTTCGCGATCGGCTGCGCCGGGCCGGTGACCGTCACCTCCCGGCGGGCGTTGCCGGTCAGGCCCGGGTAGTCGGCGCGGCGGAAACCGGTGGCGACGAGACCCCGGTCGAGCGCGTCGAAGCCGGCGATCCGCGACCAGGTGAAGTCGTCGCCGGGCGCGTCGCCCTCGCCCTTGACGTAGTGGTCGAGCCACTGGATGGTCAGGAACTTCACCCGGTCCTCGTCCGAGCGGGGCCCACTGCCGCCGTCGTGCCCGCCGGTGAACCAGGCGACCCGTACCGGGGTGCCGGCGGCGGCGATGCCGCGCGCGTTCGCGTCCGCCTCACCGAGCGGGAAGAGGGTGTCCGCCTCGCCCTGCACCAGCAGGGTGGGGGCCTTGATCCGGTCCAGCACACCCGCCGGGCTGGAGCGGCGCAGCAGGTCCACGGCGGCCTGGTCGGCCCGGCCGGTGGTGGCGATCCGGAGGTACGCGGCGCACACGTCGGCGGCGAACCGACCGCAGGACGGGTCGGCGGCACCGGCCGGGGCGCCACCGGGGCCGGTACCCGGCCCGGCGCCCGGCCCGGGGCTGGGCGGGCCGGCGGACGCCGGTGCACCCTGCGGCTGGGCGGCGGTCGCACCGGAGAGCCCGGCCGGGCCGGAACCCACGTTGCCGCCCCCGCCGAAGAAGAGACCGGCCCAGCCCTTCTTGAACACACCCTCGGTAGGGGCGCCACCGGTGCTCTCCGGCAGGAACGCGCGGGACAGGTCGTTCCAGGTGATCATGGGGACGATCGCGTCGACCCGACGGTCCTGGGCGGCCAGCAGCAACGCCAACCCACCACCGTACGAGCCGCCGACCACACCGACCTTCGGGTCGCCGGCTGCGTCGGTGCGCACCTCCGGCCGGGCGGCCAGCCAGTCCAGCAGCCGCTCGGCGTCGCGTACCTCGTAGTCCGGGTTGTCCAGGTGGATCTCGCCGCCGCTGCGGCCGAAGCCCCGCGCGGTCCAGGTGAGCACCGCGTAGCCGCGCCCGGCGAACTCCTCCGCGTCGGAACGCACCGACTCCTTCGTGCCGCCGAACCCGTGCGCCAGCAGCACCGCCGGCACCTTCCGACCGGCCGAGGCGTCGTCCGGCAGGTAGAGGGTGGTGTCCAGGTTCACCGGCTGGTCACCGGATGGTCCGGAGCGGACGGTGAGCATCGCGCTCTCGGTGCGTACGCCCGGTCCCTGTGGCCACACCGCCCAGGTCACGGCGGCGGCCAACAGCACGACGACCACCGCCGCGGCGGTCGCGCGGCGGCGGGTGGGCAGGGCACGCCGGAACCACGCGGCCGGCGACGGCAAGGTCATGCGGCACACGGTACGGCTCGGAGCCTGAGCGTTGGCTGAGATCCGCCGTACGTCCGTCCGGTTGGCCCGATCGGTGCGGAGTGGGGTGCGAGCGCGCACCGTCCAGCGCGGCACAGTGAGTTGACTTCGGATCCCGTGAATTCCGATCTTCCGCGGATATCCACATCGATCCCTCCATGTCACACCCGCAGCTGACACAGAGCGTGTCGGCGACGCGGACAAATGGTGACATGCCTCGAACTGACGCGAACCTGACTCGTCGAGTGCGGTCTGACCAGCCCGGGGTTCGATTAGTTTTCCGGTCCGGTGCACGGGACTTGTCGGCCAGCCCGACGCCGCGCCGATCCCGCGCCCCACGCCGGAGGAGACACACATGACAGTCCCCGCGCCGCGGGCCCGTCGACGGCCGTCCACGCTGGGCCGACTGCTGCCCCTGCTGCTCATCGCGGCACTGCTGGCACCGTTGGGCCTGCTCGTCACGACGAACTGGCGGCAGATCACCGACGACCGGGACCTCGCCGCCCGCGAGCGGCTCGGCGTGCAGTACCTGACCGCTCTGGCGGCGGTCACCGACGCCCTGGTGGAGGCCCAGTCCAACGCGGTCAACGGGCGCCCCCTCGCCCGGGAGGCGCTGAACGGGGCGGTCGAGGCGGCCGCCGCGGTGGACGCCCGCATCGGCGGGGAGCTGCTCAGCCAGGAACGCTGGGCCGGCGTACGGGCCAAGCTGGAGGCGCTGCGGGGCCGGAGCGCCACCGACCCGGAAGCCGCCTACACCGCCTACAGCGAGGTCGCCGACCTGCTGCTGGCCCTGCACCGGAAGGTCCGGGAGAGCTCCGGGCTGGTCCGTGACCCCGAGGCCGACTCGTTCTTCCTCCAGGACAGCGCCGGTCAGCAACTGCCCGAGGCGGTGGTCGCCGCCGGCCGGCTCGCCGACCTGGGCGCGCTGGTCTCCCGCCGGCCGGCCGCCGAGCAACAGCGCGGCCTGATGGAGCTGACCGGCCTGCGGGTGTCCGCCCTGGCACCCGCCGCCGACCTCGTCGACAACCTGCGCTCGGCCGTGGACGGTTCGGAGAGCACCGACCTCGGCGCCAACGTGCTGACCCCGCTGGACAACTACCAGCGTTCGGCGGAGGCGCTGGCCGCGTACTCGGTGCCGGGCAAGGACACCGGCGTGGTCAACCCAGGCCAGTTGAGTGCCGCCGCGCTCAACTCGCACCGCTCGGCACGCCAACTCCAGCCCGTCATCCTCACCGAGCTGGACGCTGTGCTGGTCGAGCGGATCGATCGGCTCGACCGGGACCGCTGGCTGACCGCCGGGGCGGGCATCGCCGCCGCGCTGTTGCTGAGCTGGCTCGCCGCGTTGCTGGTCGCCGCCGGCCGCCGGGCGCGGCGTCGGGCCGCCCTGGCCGCGACCCACGCGGAGAGCCCCGACACCCCGCCGCACCGCGACCCGTGGCAACCGCCGGCGGACGAGCCACTGGCGCTGCAACCGGTCGGCGCGGCCCGTGATCCGGAGACCACACAGTGGGGGGCGTTCGATGCTGCTCGGTAGGCTCCGGATCCGCGGCAAGCTCGCACTGCTCGTGGTGATTCCGCTGCTCAGCATGGTCGGCCTGGCCGTGCCGGTGATGCTCGACCGGGTCGCCGCCGCACAGCGGGCCGGCGACACCGCCGAGCGGGTCCGGCTGGCCAGCCGGGTCGGCAGCCTGGTCCAGGACCTCCAGCAGGAACGCATCCTCTCCGTCGGCTTCCTGCTCGGCCGGATCGAGCGAAGCGAGCTGGTCCGGAAGTCCGCCGACGTGGACGACCGGGTGGCCGACCTCCGGGCGGCGCGCAGCGACGCGCTCACCGACCAGGTCGACCGCGCCCTCGACGGGGTGTCCAGTCTCATCGACCTGCGGACGGCCGTGCTGGCCCGGGCGGCCAACCCGGGTCAGGTGATGGACGCCTTCGGCCCGGTCAACAAGGGGATCATCGAATCGCTGCGTCTGCCGTTCAGCGTGGACACCAACACGTTGCCGGGCCGTCAGGTGCTCGCCCTCGACGGGTTGCTCCGCGCCGACGAGGGCCTGGGCGCCTGCGCCACCCTGAGCCTGCTGGTCAAGGCGTTCGGCACCCCGGACAGCACTGCGGGGTACGTGGCCTGTATCGCCGCGCTCCAGGTCGACAACGCGCGCTTCCGCAGCCTGATCACGCCCGAGCAGCTCACCGTGGCCCAGCTCAACGAGGCGGCGGTGGCCGCGCGTACCAGCCCCGACTTCCTGGTCACCAGCGCCCGGGATCCGGCCGGAGCGGTCCGTGACGTGCCGCTGGAGGTGCTCTTCCCGGCCGTCCGCACGATGATCCGGCTCGGTCAGTTCGTCGAGAAGAAGCTGGTCGCCGACGTGCTGGCCGAGGTGACGGCCGAGCAGCGGCGGGCGTTGACCGCCGCGTACCTGGTCGGTGCCGTGGCGGCGTTGATCCTGACGCTGGTGGTGCTGCTCAGTGTGGCGGTGGCGCGGACCGTGGCCCGACCGCTGACCCGGCTTACCCGCTCGGCCGACCGGGTCGCCCGGGTCGCCGAGGCGGAGCTGGTCCGGGTCACCGACGACGAGACGGAGAGGCCGCAAGCGGTCCGGCTGGAGCCGGTGGACATCCGCGCCAACGACGAGATCGGCGACCTGGCGCGGGCCTTCGACCGGGTGCAGAACACGGCGGCGCAGCTGGTCGAGCGGCAGGTCGCCGGCCGGCGCAACGTGGCGCAGATGTTCGGCCACGTCGGACGCCGTACCCAGAACCTGGTGGGTCGGCAGATCGCGCTGATCGACCGGCTGGAGCAGCAGGAGGCCGACCCCGGCCGGCTGGAGCACCTGTACCGACTCGACCACATCTCCAGCCGGTTGCGGCGCAACGCCGGCAGCCTCGTGGTGCTCTCCGGCTCGGCCGGGGCCGACGCGCACACCGCGCCGGTGCCGTTGGCCGACGTGGTCCGGTTGGCGCTCGGCGAGATCGAGGACTACACCCGGGTGGAGGTGCAGGTTCCGGCCGGCGTCTCGGCCGCGCCGGCGGTGGTCGGTGACCTCGTCCTGGCGCTGGCCGAGCTGATGGAGAACGCCACAGTCTTCTCGCCGCCGCACACCCGGGTGCTGGTGGCCGCCGAGACGTCCGGCCTCGGTGCGCGGATCACCGTGGTGGACCACGGCATCGGCATGAGCGAGCAACGGCTGGCCGAGGAGAACGCCCGGTTCACCCGCCGGGAACGGCTCGACCTGGCCCCGACCGAGGTGCTCGGTCTCTTCGTGGTGGGCCGGTTGGCCCGTCGGCACGGCTGGCAGGTCGCCCTGGCCGCCACCGGCGGCGGCGGGGTGACCGCACAGCTGGAGATCCCGTCGACGTCGCTGGTGCTGCGCCGCGCCGACCGCGCCGGGGCCGCCGTGGCCCGTGCCGCGGTGCCGGACCGGGGCCGGCGTACGACGGTGACGCTCGACCCCGAGCAGCCCCGCGTGGCGGCCGTCGCCGTGCCGGCCCGTTTCGACTCGGACCTGCTCAGCCGGGCCACCCGCAGCCTGGACGCCGGCCCGTCCTGGAACGCGTTCGGTCAGGGCCAGCCGGAGCAGGCCGCTCCCGAACCCCCGAGCCCGGAACCGGCGGGCAAGCCGGCCGGGCCACGGGTGCGGCAGCGGGTGCCCGGGGCCACTCTGCACGCCACCGCCGCGGCGACCCGGCCGGTGGACGCCACCGGCGCGGACCCCGCCGCCGCCCGCGCACTGGTCGAGGCCTTCCAGGCCGGGGTACGCCGCGCCGAGCTTCAGGTGACGCCGGGCCTCGACGGCGCGTCGGCGCGGACGGCAAACGACCCGCCGGCCGGCGCCGGGGCGGCCGTCATGGACCCGGACACGACAGTCGACCTGCCCAGCACCCCGGGAGGTGCCGGCCCCACGGTGCCGGGTGGTGGCGGCTCTACCGATGCCGCACCGGGGCGGCCCCGGTTGAGCCGACGGGTACCGGGGGCGAACCTCACCGCCATCCCGGCCTGCCAACCGCCCAGTACCCATCTCGGCGACCCGGCCGAGGTCCGCGACCTCATCAACGAGTTCGAGGCGGGCGTCGCCCGCGCTCTCCGCGAAGTCAGCCCCGACCACCGGAACGAAGAAGGATCATCACGGTGACCAGCCCCTTCCTGCACGACAATGTCGACCAGAGTCAGCCCAGCGCCAATGGGGACCTCAGCCCGGAGGCCCGTACGTTCAACTGGCTGCTGGACTCCTTCACCTCCAGCACCGCCGGAGTCCTGGAGGCGATCGCGGTCTCCTCGGACGGTCTGCTGATGGCCATGTCGGCGATCAAGGACCGGTCCAACGCGGAGCGGTTGGCCGCCGTCGTGTCCGGGATGACCAGCCTCGCCGGTGGGGCCGCCAGCTGGTACGCGCTCGGCGGCTTGAACCGGGTGATCGTCGACATGGCCGACGGTTACCTGTTGATCAGCGCGATCAGCAGCGGTTCCGTGCTCGGGGTGGTCGCCGACCGGTCGGCGAACCTGGGCACCGTCGCGTACGAGATGACGCTCTTCGCCGGGCGGGCCGGTGGCGCCCTGACCCCGCGGCTGATCGTCGAGTTGAAGAACGCCGTTCAGCAGTGACCCCCGACGTCGCCGGCGAGGATCCGGATCCGGAACCCAGCGTTCGGATCCGCCCGTACCTGCGCACGCCACCCCCGAGCGGGGACGGCGCGGCGGCGACACCGGCGCTGCCGGAGCCGGACGGGGACCAGCCGGCCGGTCCCCGTCCGTTCGTACTCACCTCCGGGCGGGTGGCGGGCGCCGACCCGGCGATCGGGCTGGAGACCCAGGTGACCCTCCGCATGGACAGCGGGTGGTGGGCCGGCCCACCCGGCACCCTGCTGGCACCGGAACTTCAGACCATCATCGCGCTCTGCGCGGAGCCGATCTCGGTGGCCGAGATCTCGGCCCGCGCCCGGCTGCACTTCGGCGTGGTACGGGTCCTGGTCGGCGACCTACGCGCCGCCGGGCACCTGGACGTGCACGTCACCGACACCGACGACGCTGTCGACCCCGATCTCATCCTGCGAGTGATTGATGGACTCCGTGCGATCTCCTGAATGGCCGGTCGCCCCGCTCGGCGGGGTCGCCGCGAACAGCGCCGCCGCCCGTTACGGCGTGTCCCCGGGCACCGGGCCGATAGTCGGACGGGCCGGCCCACCGCCGACCGCACCGCCGCCGTACCGGCCCGAGTCGGATGCGGGGTCGGTGCCGCCTCCGGCGGGTAGACCGGCCGCGCCGCCGATCCCGGTCAAGATCCTGGTGGCCGGTGGCTTCGGGGTGGGCAAGACCACCACCGTGGGTGCGATCTCCGAGATCGCGCCGCTGACCACCGAGGCCGAGATGACCAGCGCCGGGATCGGCGTGGACGACCCGGGTGTCCGGTCCACCAAGACCACCACCACGGTGGCCATGGACTTCGGCTGCGTGACGATCGACCGCAGCCTGAAGCTTTACCTGTTCGGCACGCCGGGGCAGACCCGGTTCGGCTTCATGTGGGACGACCTGGCCCGGGGAGCGCTCGGTGCGCTGGTGGTGGTGGACAGCGCACGGCTGGACGACTGCTTTCCGGCCATCGACTTCTTCGAGCGGGCCGGGCTGCCGTTCGTCGTCGGGGTGAACGCCTTCGACGGGCGACTGGCCCTGGAGCTCGGCGAGATCCGCTGGGCGTTGGCCATCGGCGATCATGTACCCCTGGTGCAGTTCGATGCCCGCGACCGGCTCTCGGTACGGGACGCACTACTGGTCGTCCTGGACCGCGCGCTGGACCGCGCTACCCGGGACAGGAGGGCCTGAGCCGACCAGCTCCGGCCGTGGCGGGAAGAGGTGATCTGGTGAGGGGCGACCTGGACGAGACGCTGGCCCGGCTGGCCCGACGTGAGGAGGCGTCGCGCCGTCGGGCCGCCGACCGTGACGACACCACAGCGCCGTCGAGCCCGCCCGGCCTCGGTGGCGCCACCCGCAACGCCCGAACGG
Source organism: Micromonospora sp. NPDC005220 (assembly GCF_040607895.1). Taxonomy (NCBI): domain Bacteria; kingdom Bacillati; phylum Actinomycetota; class Actinomycetes; order Micromonosporales; family Micromonosporaceae; genus Micromonospora; species Micromonospora sp. NPDC005220. Next base: position 186,145 of record NZ_JBEXHP010000002.1, on the reverse strand, counting down.
GCCGGCACGCGGGGGTGGAGACGCCCAGCGAGGTGGCCGGATGGGGCCCGGTCGAGGAGGTGGCCGAGGCGGTCCGCCAGGTCGTCGGGGCGTACCCCGGGCTGGCGGTGACAGTGCAGGTGGAACACGCCGGGCGGGCGTACCCGATGCGGGTGTCCTGGGACGGGCCGACCGTCACGGTCGGGCCGGTGCCCCCGCCGCCCCCGGTGGAACCCCCGCCGACCTGGCCGCTCTCCGGCCGGACGGTGCCCGCCTGGGCGCCCGGCCCGGACGGGTTGGCCCCGGACCCGGCGGCCCGGTTGGCCGAGCTGATCCGAAGCGACCCGACGCTGTTGGACGAGCTGGATCCGCGGCGCTGACCGGCAGGGCTGGCTGCCGGCGGCTACGGTCGGGCAGTGGCGCAACCCGACCTGACCTTGACGGCGAGCCTGCGGCCGGCGGCGCTGGACGCCCGACGGGGCATCGTGCGCCTGCACCCGGAGGCGCTGACCGCGCTGGGGCTGCGCCCCGGCGACCCGGTCCGCCTCGCCGGCCGCCGGGAGACGGCCGGGATCGCGGCGGCGGCCGGGCCGGGCGCGAGCAGCGCCCTGCTGTACGCCGACGACCTGACGTTGGGCAACCTGGGTCTGCGCGACGGCGGTCAGGTGCGGGTGAGCCCGCTGCCGTTGGTTCCGGCGAGCCGGGTCGTGCTGGCCGGGCCGGTGGAGGTCGTCGCGGCGGTCAGCCCGGAGATGCTCCGGCTCGCCCTGCTGGGCAAGGTGCTCACCGCCGGTGACGACGTGTCGCTGCTGCCGCAGGACGTGCTGCCGGACGCGTCGGTGCGCGGCCTGGTCGAGGCGGCGCGACGCAGCCTCGCCAACACCGTCGGGTTCGCCTGGACCAGCACCCTGCTCACCGTGGTCACTGTCGAACCGGCGGCCGGCGCGCTGGTCACCATGGGCACCGTGATCGGTTGGCAGCACGGCGCGACCACCCACGGCGGGCCCGTCCCGGCCGACACCACGCCGGCCCGGTCGGGTACGAGCGCCGCCCCGGTTCCGGCGGAGGACGCCCCCGACGTGGACGAGCTGCCCGGCCTGCGGGCCCAGGCCGAGGAGCTGACCGAGTTGCTGGACCTCGGCTTCCACCACCGGGAGGTGCTGGGCCGGCTCGGCACCACCATCTCGTTGGGAGTGTTGCTGGTCGGTCCGGCGGGCTCCGGGAAGTCCGCGCTGGTCCGGGCCGTGGCCGCCCGGGTCGGTGCCCGCGTTCACCCGCTCTGGGCACCGGAGGTGGCCGCGCTGACCAGTCAGGCCGCCGCCGAGCGGTTGCGCGCCGCGGCGACGGCCGCCCGAGCCGGCGGGCCGGCGGTACTGCTGGTCACCGACGTCGAGGCGCTCGCACCCGCGGACGATCCCGGCCCGGTGGCGACGGTGTTCCGTCAGGTGCTCGCGGAGAGCATCCGCGCCGGCGTCGCCGTGGTCTGCACCACCGGCAGGCCGGAGGCGGTCGACCCCGCACTGCGCGCGCCGGACCTGCTGTCGCTGCGGATCAGCGTCCCGCTTCCGGATCAGGCGCTGCGCCGCGAACAGCTCACCGTGCTGACCCGGCAGGTGCCGTTGGCCGATGACGTCCGGTTGGACGACGTGGCCGCGGGTACCCCCGGGTTCGTCGCGGCGGACCTGGCCGCACTGGTCCGGGAGGCCGGGGTACGCGCCGCGCTGCGACAGAAGTCCGCCGAGACGCCGACGGTGTCGATGGCCGACTTCACCGCCGCCCGGGAGGTGGTCCGGCCCACCACGATGGCGGCGTCCACACTGGATCTGGCGTCGGTGACCCTTGACGACGTGGGCGGCCTGGAAGGGGTCAAGCAGACGCTCACCGAGTCGGTGCTGTGGCCGCTGACCTACCCGGACACCTTCGCCCGGCTCGGCGTGCAGCCACCGCGCGGCGTGCTGCTCTACGGGCCGCCGGGCTGCGGCAAGACCTACCTGGTCACCGCGTTGGCCGGGTCGGGGCGGGCCAACGTGCTGTCGGTGAAGGGCGCCGAACTGCTCTCCAAGTGGGTGGGTGAGAGCGAACGCGCGGTCCGCGAGCTGTTCCGTCGGGCCCGGGAGGCGGCCCCCACCCTGATCTTCCTCGACGAGGTGGACGCGCTGGCACCGGTACGCGGCCAGGCCACCGACGGGGGCACCACGGACCGGGTGGTCGCCGCCCTGCTCACCGAGCTGGACGGGGTGGAGACGCTGCGCAACGTGGTGGTGGTCGGCGCGACGAACCGGCCGGACCTGATCGACCCGGCGCTGCTGCGGCCGGGCCGGTTGGAGCGGCTGGTCTACGTGCCACCGCCGGACGGGCCGGCCCGCGCGGAGATCCTGCGGGCCGCGTCCCGGCAGGTGCCGCTGGCGCCGGACGTCGACCTGTCCGCCCTCGGCGACGAGCTGACCGGCTTCTCCGCCGCGGACTGCGCGGCGCTGGTCCGCGAGGCGGCGCTGGCCGCGATGCGGGAGTCGCTCGCCGCCGCCACGGTCACCGCCGCGCACGTGTCGGCCGCACGGGCCCGGGTACGCCCGTCGCTGGACCCGGCCCAGGTCGCCTGGCTGTCGGCGTACGCCGCCAACCGGGAGTGAGCGGACCAGCACAACCTTTTGTCGCGCGCGGGACGTTCCTAGTACGTCACATTCCTCAGTGGAGTCATTCACTGCGACGTCAGGTGGTGTTCCTTGCGCAAGCGGCTCTCTCTTCTCCTCGTCCCCCTGGTGGCGGCGGCGACACTGGTCTCGACCGGCGCACCGGCGACGGCTCATCCGGCGAAGCCCTTCCCGTCTCGGATCGAGTTGCCGAACGGGTTCACCCCGGAGGGGTTGACGATCGGTCGGGGCACCACCGTCTACGTGGGCTCCGTCCTGGACGGTGCCGTGTGGCGGGGTGACTTACGCACCGGGCGCGGCTCGGTGCTGATTCCCGGCACACCGGGCACCGCCAAGGCGGGCCTCAAAATCGACAGGCAGGGCCGGCTCTGGACCGCCGACTTCTTTGGCGGCGGGGCCAGCGTGTACGACGCGCGCACCGGCACCCGACTGACCCACTACCAGTTCACCAGCGACCCCAACAGCCTGGTCAACGACCTGGTGATCACCGAGCGGGCGATCTACTTCACCGACTCCACCCGCCCGGTGCTGTACGTGGTGCCGCTGGGCCCGGGTGGTCAGCTGCCGGCCCCCGATGCCTTCCGGGTGCTCCCACTCACCGGTCCGGGCGCAACGCCGGACGCGTTCAACAACGGGATCGTGGCGCTTCCGGACGGCGATCTGCTGGTCGCGCAGATGCTGACCGGTCAGCTGGTGCGCGTCGACCCGCGTACCGGCGGCAGCCGCGTATTCGACCTGGGCGGCTACTCCGTGGACCGGGCCGACGGGCTGATGCTGCGCGGTCGCACCCTGCACGTGATCCGGAACCTGACCAACGTCATCGCGGTGGTCCGACTGAACGCCGGATACACCGCGGGAGCGGTGCAGCGCGAGATCACCAGCCCGCTGCTCCGTTCGCCGGCCACGGGTGACCTGTTCGGCTCGGCGTTGTACGTGGTGAACGGCCGGTTCGACGTGGAGTCGACGCCGAGCACCGACTACGACATCGTCCGGCTGCCAGCCTGATCCAGGCGGTCGGCGGCGGCTCCCGTGGTCGCCGCCGACCGGCCGGGCACCTCTCAGAGCGCGGGCGGCGTCGAGTCGAGGCAGATCTCGGCGCGTACCTTCCCGTCGTCCTCGCGCAGTTTCGCGCCGCACTTCTTCAGGACGGCGATCGCGCCAATGTTGTCCGGCGTCGTCTCGGCGACCACCGCCCGCATGCCGACCCGAGCGGCGGCGTTCAGCAACTCCCGCAGGGCTGCCGCGCCGATCCCCTGCCCCCGTGCCGAACGGCCGAGCCACATCCCGGTCTCCACCGTGCCGGGCTCGTCACAGCGCGTCATCCGCACCATGCCCAGCACCTCGCCACCGACGAGGATGGCGTACATCTGCGAACGGGTCGGGCCGTCCAGCCCGCCGAAGCTCGCCCGATGGAATTCCCGGAACGCCTCGCGGCGGGCGAGCGACCAACCGGCGGGCGCCTCGACCGGGGGCATGACATCGCCCGGCTCTGCCTCCGCAGCCGCTACGGAGAGCAACGGCTCCAGGTTCCGCTCGTCCACCGGCTCCAGCCGGACCGCACCCGCCACGTGCCGCAGTCTGCCGCCCTCATCGGCTGAAGTCCACCCCATTGGCCATCCACTGGCGGTCCGGACAGCGGTACCGGCCGGTCGGGCGGCCGAGGTGTTCCACATCACGCTCTGTTGTCACCCTACCGGGTGTCGGACGCTCAAGCCGCCGGCCCGAACTCGCAGAACACCACCGACGCGTCGTCGGTGGACTTGTGCCGGCGCAGCCGATCGGGGTGGTCGCGCTCGGCGTCCCGGACCCGGTCGAGCAACGCGCCCGGCCCATCGGCGCTCAGCAGGTCCAGCAGACCAGCCCAGTCGGTCAGCCCGAACTGCTCCACCGCGCTGGACGCGCCGTCACTGAGCAGGGCCGCCCGCCGTAGCGCCCCCGGACCGTGCCGGGGTGCCGTCCCGGTCACCGCGTGGAAGGCCGCGTCCGGGTCGGAAGCCGCCACCCAGTAGCCGTGAGTACGGTTCATCCGCTCCCGCTGGACGCTCACCGCGTGCCGGAACCGGGTGACCGGGTCCGCCGCACCGCCCGGCACGATCGCCACGGTCTCCCGCAGCTCCACCATCGCCGTGTCCAACCGGTTGTCGGTGACCACGTTGACCTGCCCGCCGGCGTCGAGGACCAGCGGGCTGTCGCACAGCACCAGGTAGTCCACCTGGTCGCCGCAGTCCCGCAGCAGGCAGACGGTGCTGGACGGGGTGCCCGGATGGTCGAGGTCGCACTGCCCGCCGTGGTCGGCGCGCACCGCCAGGATGGCCGCGGCCAGATTGCTGGTCAACCGAGCGGCTGGGCGTACCGCCTCGGCGACGCCGATCCGGGCGGCCAGGTGCCGGACGTACCACTCGGGCCCGTGCACGCAGCCGGTGTCGAAGCCTTCCGGCACCGTCGCGCCGTCCAGGACACCGACCAGCGGGCCGACCTGGAAGACCAGGTCCTCGTTGACCGGCCGGCCCGGGGCTGGCGCGGACGCGGAGCTCACCCGCATCACCGGCGCCGGCCCCACCGCGCAGATCGGGTCAGCGCTACCGAAGGTCGTCGGCGGCCGGATGCATCACTGGACATGACCTTCTCCCTCGACTCGTTCAGCGACCCCGGAACACCTCCCGCCTACCCGGCTGACCAGCCGGCATGCGGAAAGGATGGCTGGCCTGGGCAGAATGGCCAGCACCGAAGCCGCCAACTCTGGGTAGTTCGATCCGCACGAGCGGTAGCGTCAGCAGTGGTTGTCGACGTCAGGACCAGGCGAAACCATCCACAGCGTCAGGGGGAACGCAGGTGTTGAAGCGGTTGCACGAGGCAGGGCTCAAGGCCGATCACGCGTACATGGCCGGTTTCGTCAGCATCGGGCTGTCCTTTACCAGTTGGTTCCTTTCCCGGCATCTGGAGCGGGCCGGGGTGGCCCGTGCCGACAGGTGGGGAATCTTCATCGGCGAGTGGGCTCCGACGTTCTTCGCCATCGGCAACGGCCTGCAGGGGTACGAGAAGTAGCGCTGCCAGCGGTCAGCGGCGGCGATTGCGGGCGCGCGACGAGCGCAGCCGCCGGAGCCGGCCGATCAGCACGGGCTCGGCAGCAAGTGCGGCCGGGTTGTCGAGCAGCCCGTTGAGCAGTTGGTAATACCGGGTCGAGGAGATCGCGAAGGTGTCCCGGACGGCCTGTTCCTTGGCGCCGGCGTGCCGCCACCACTGCTGCTCGAAGGCGAGGATGGCGCGTTCCCGCTCGGTCAGGCCGACTGCCGGCTCACTGGGCTCAACGTCGCCCCCGTCGTCCGGCTCGGAATCGCCGGTGCTCTCGATGGGCGGCACCGGCCGGGGAGTCGGGACGGCCGGCCCGACAGCACCCGCGACGTCATCCCGACGAGCGTCAGTGGACGGCTCGGGGGCGGCCGGGGTCGCGTCGGCGGACATGACACCCAGCCTAGCCAGGGACGACCCGGGTCGCACCAGCCGGCGCGGCCAGCGGTGCCAGCGTCACCGACGCTGGCCCGAGCCTCTGCCGCGAACCCGCGAAGGCCCCCGGCAGTACGCCGAGGGCCGTCGCGCCGCGCTTCGGAATCAGGAGATGTCGCGGCGGCGCATCGCCCAGAGCGCCGCCCCGAGGATCACCACCACCCCGACCGAGAGCAGGACGGAAGACTGCTGCCAGGTGATGTCCATCGTGGCCGGCTTGCACTCCCCGTAGTAGGTGGCGTTGCAGGAGTTCCAGTCCTGCAACGTGACCGTCTTCGTCATCCAGGCCAGCACGTACGTGGGCAGCAGCCAGGCCTCGGCGAACCGCACGCTCGCCATGGACAGCAGGATGCCCAGGCCGAACTGGCCCACCACCATCACCGCCACCACACCGCCGAGGGCCATCGCGGTGTGCCGACCCAGTGAGGCGAGGGCGAAGCCGATGGTGGTGAGCACCAACACCAGCACCACGCCGCGTACGCCGGTCAGCAGGAACGACTGCCAGACCCCCGAGGTCATCTTCTCGGTGCTGCCCCGGAAGGTGGCGACCGCCCAGAACCCGGCGAACCACAGCACCGCGGCCGGAAGCGTCACCGCCAGGATGCCGGTGAGCAGCGCGGCCAGCTTGGTGAGCAGTACGGTGAGCCGCTTCGGCCGCCAGAGCAGCAAATTCATCATGCCGCCGGTGCTCCACTCGGCGCCGACGAAGGACGCGCCGATGACGAACCCGACCAGGGCGAGGATCGCCGCGAACGGGATCAGCGTCTCGTCGAACGTCTCCTTGAAGTTGAACGTCGAGGGCAGGAACCAACTCGCCTGGATCTGGTCCCGGGGCGGGGCCGTGATCATCGAGCAGTCGTCCGGGTAGCGGCCGTCGTTCGGCGTACCGGCCGTCTTGGCCTGCTCACACGCGACGCGCTCCTGCTCGCTCCAGCGCACCTGCTCCTGATACTGCTGGTCGGCCCGACGCTCGGCTTGGGCGAGCTGGCCGGCGTCGATCTTCTGGTTGGTGAAGAACACCCCGACCACCACGGCGGCCAGCACCAGCAGGCCGAGCAGCGTCATGTAGCGGGTGAAGCGCCGCTTGGTGAGCCGGCGCAGCTCGGTACGAAAGAGGCTCACGCGCCCCACCCTCCCCCGGCGGGACCGGGCTGACCCGCCCCGCCGACCTTCATGGACTCGTCGACCTGCCGGTGCTGGCCGGGTACCGGCGCGGTGGCGGTCAGTTCGAGGAAGACGCTCTCCAGATCGACGGCGATCGGCGCCAACTCACTGACGTACAGGTTCTTCTCGGCGAGCAGCCGGGTCACCGACGCCGGCTTGTCGACGCCGGCCAGCATCAGGTGGTCCGGGTGACCGGTGACCCGGATCCCCGCCTGGGTGAGCGCCTCGGTGGCCAGCGGCAGGTCGCTGACCGCCTCCAGCCGGATCCGGACCGCACCTGACGAGTGCTGCGCGAGCACCTCGTCGACCGGGCCGAACGCGACCCGCCGGCCCAGCGAGATGATGGTGACCGAGTCGCAGATCAGCTGGATCTCACCAAGGATGTGGCTGGACAGCACCACCGTCATCCCGGACTCGGCGAGGTTGCGCATCAGGGTGCGCATCTCCCGGATGCCGCCCGGGTCGAGGCCGTTGGCCGGCTCGTCGAGGATGAGCAGCTTCGGCTTCTTCAGAAGGGCCGAGGCCACCGCGAGCCGCTGCTTCATGCCCAACGAGTACGTCTTGACCCGCTCGCCGGCCCGGTCGCGCAGACCGACGAGTTCCAACACGTCGTCGACCCGGGTGGCCGGCACCTCGCCCGCCCCCGCGAGCAGGGACAGCGTGTCCCGTGCCGTGAAGTGCGGGAAGAACTGCGGGCTCTCCACGATCGCGCCGACCTGGCCGGCGACCACGGGCAGTGCGTCGGGGACCTCGTGCCCGAGGACGGCCATCCGGCCGCCGTCGGGTCGGATCAGGCCGAGCAGGGTACGCAGCGTGGTGGTCTTGCCGGAGCCGTTGGGCCCCAGGAAGCCGTGCACCTGCCCCGCGTCGACCCGCATGTCGAAGCCGTCGAGCGCGTTGCGGGTGCCGCGTCGACGACTCTTGTACGTCTTACGTAGACCTTCGATCTCCAGGACAGCTTGCAAAGCTGCACCTCCCCCGATGGGTGGGCGTGACAGCCGACACCATACGCGGTATGCAGGAGCGCGCAATACCCGGTATGCATCGACGCGCCGGTCAGGCTAATTCATCGACGGAGCGTGACTCCTCAGGCGCACACGACCTGCACGCCGGCCGCGCGAAACGCGTCCACCACCTCCGGCGCGGCACCGGAGTCGGTCACCAGCGTCTCCACCCGCTCGACCGGGCAGATCCGCGCGAAGGCGTGACCCCCCAGCTTGGACGAGTCCGCAATGATCACCACCCGCTTGGCGCGGGCCACCATCAGATTGTTCATCGCCGCCTCCCCCTCGTGGTGGGCGGCGGCGCCGAGCTGCGGGTCGATCGCGTCCACCCCGAGCAGGGCGACGTCCAGGGTCACCTCGCGCAGGAGCGCCCCACCCAGCGGGCCGACCAGCTCGAACGACTTCGGGCGCACCACGCCGCCGGCCACCACGACCTTCATCCGGGATCGGACCAGCAGCTCGTTGGCGATGTTCAGCGCGTTGGTCACCACGGTGAGCTGGGCACCCTCGGCGCTGGTGTTCAGATCCGGTCGTACGGCGAGGGCCCTCGCCACCTCGGTGCTGGTGGTGCCGCCGTTCAGGCCGACCACGGTGCCCGGCGTGACAAGAGCTGCGGCGGCCGCCCCGATCCGCTGCTTCTCGGCCGAGTGCTTGGCCGTCTTGTAGCGCAGTGGGAGGTCGTACGACACGCCGTTGGCGACCGCGCCGCCCCGGGTTCGCGTGATCATCTGCTGCTGCGCGAGCTGGTCGAAGTCACGCCGGATGGTGGCCTGGGAGACGTCCAGCCGCTCGGCTGCCGCCTCGACGCTGACCCGGCCGTTGTCGGTCAGCATTTCGAGCAGGGCGTTCCATCTGGCGTACCGGTCCACCGCGGGGCCCCTCCCAGCAACTGCACGGACGGTGATTGATTGCGTGCACACTAGTGCGCGAAACTAGGCTGGCGCAAAAGACTGACCTGCGCGATCGGCTGGCCAGTTGCCATGGTCACCCGCGTTCGCGCAGAATAACGCGCGAAATGCGGGTCTAACGAGCCGTATTGCGCACCGATCGGCCCTGCGAGGAGTTTCCCATGGCGTACGTGGACGCGGAGATCGCGAGCCAACCCGACTGCTGGCGGGAGGCGGCCAAGCTGGCCGAGGTGGTGCGCGGTGACCTGCCGCGCCCCGGGGAGCGGGTCGCCGTCGTCGGTTGCGGCACGTCGTGGTTCATGGCGATGGCGTACGCGGCCCGCCGCGAGCAGGCCGGCCAGGGTGAGACCGACGCGTTCCAGGCGTCCGAGTTCCCCGCCGGCCGCCACTACGACCGGTTGATCGCGATCACCCGCTCCGGCACCACCACCGAGGTGCTGGAACTGCTCGCCGCGCTACGCGGCCGGACACCCACCACGGTCATCGTCGGTGACCCCACGTCCCCGGCGGTCGAGCTGGCCACCGCCACCGTTGCCATGCCCTTCGCCGACGAACGGTCGGTGGTGCAGACCCGCTTCGCGACCACCGCGCTGGCCCTGCTCCGGGCTCAGCTCGGCGACCCGGTGACCGCGCTCGCCGCCGACGCCGAGGTGGCGGTGCGTTCCCCGCTGCCGATCGACCCGGCCACCATCGAGCAGGTCACCTTCCTCGGTCGGGGGTGGACGATCGGGCTGGCCCAGGAGGCGGCGCTGAAGTGCCGCGAGGCGGCCACCTTCTGGGCCGAGGCGTACCCGGCGATGGACTACCGGCACGGGCCCATCTCGGTCGCCGCGCCGGGCCGGCTGGTCTGGGCGTTCGGTGCGCTACCCGACGGGCTGCCCGAGGATGTGGCGGCCACCGGCGCGGCCTTCGTGCACAGCCGCACGCACGGTTGGCGCACGGTGCTGGGCAGCTGGTCCGCCGGCCGTACCCCGGTCGACCCGATGGCCGACCTGATCCTGGCCCAACGCTTCGCGGTCGCGCTGGCGACCAGCCGGGGCCTCGACCCGGACGCGCCCCGACACCTGACCCGGTCCGTGGTGTTGGCGTGAGCGCGAGGAGTGAGCCGGGGTTGCGAGCCCCGCAGTCGCGAACCGAGATGACGCCGTGAGCGACGCCGTGAGCGACGCCGTGAGCGACCGGGTGGTCGTTGCGCTGGACGTCGGCGGCACCGGCATGAAGTGCGCCCTGGTCCGATCGGACGGCGTCGTGTTGCGCACCGAGCGGCACCCCACCGACGCCGCACGCGGCCCAGCCGCGGTGATCGACACCATCCTGGAGGTGGCCGGCGGGCTGGCCGACAAGGCCCGCGCCGACGGGCTCACCCCGATCGCGGTCGGCATCGCCGTGCCCGGAGTGGTGGACGAGGCGCGCGGCGTCGCCGTCTGGTCGGCGAACGTGGGCTTCCGGGACGTACCCCTGCGGGAGCTGACGGTGACGCGGCTCGGCCTGCCGACGGTGCTCGGCCACGACGTGCGTGCCGGTGGTCTCGCCGAGGCCCGGCTCGGTGCCGGGCGGGGCACCGGGCATGTGCTGTTCGTGGCGATCGGCACCGGCATCGCCGCCGCGCACGTCGTCGACGGCACGGCCGTCGTGGGGGCCCACGGCGCCGCCGGGGAGATCGGCCACATCCTGGTCCGGCCCGATGGTCCGCGCTGCGGCTGCGGTCGCCCCGGTTGCCTGGAGGCGATCGCGTCGGCTGCCGCGATCGGCCGCCGCTACGCCGAACTCGCCGACGAGACCGCCGACGCCGCGGTAACGGCGGCCGAGGTGGCTGAACCGCCGGTAACGGCGGCCGAGGTGGCCCAGCGGGCCGCGGCCGGCGAACCGCTCGCCGGCCAGGTCTGGCAGGAGGCGATCGAGGCGCTCGCCGATGGCCTCGCCAGCGGCCAGGCGTTGTTCGACGTGGCGACGATCGTGCTCGGCGGCGGCCTGGCCCAGGCCGGGGATCAGCTGCTGACCCCGCTGCGGGCGGCGCTGCACGAACGAATGACCTTCCACCGGGAGCCGCAGCTGGTCGCGGCAGCCCTCGGCGACGAGGCTGGTTGCCTCGGTGCCGCCCTGCTCGCCTTGGACGCCGTGGGTGTCCGCGACTATCAGGAGAAGCGATGACCGTACGGGTGAACGGCCGAGTGGTGACCCCGACCGGAGTCGTCCGACAGGGCTGCGTCGAGTGGGACGGGGATCGGATCACGGCGGTGGCCGAGTATCCGTCGGTGCGTGACGGGCACTGGATCCTGCCCGGCTTCGTCGACATGCACACGCACGGCGGTGGCGGCCACACCTTCACCACGGGGGACGCCGACGAGGCCCGCGCGGCGGCCGACTTCCACCTGGCGCACGGCACGACGACGCTGCTGGCCAGTCTGGTCAGCGCGCCCTTTCCGCTGATGCGTGCGGCCACTGAGGCGTTCGCCCCGTTGGTCGATGAAGGGGTGTTGGCGGGGGTCCACTTCGAGGGGCCGTACCTGTCGGCCGCCCGCTGCGGCGCGCAGAACCCGGAGTACCTGCGCGACCCCTCGACCGAGGAGCTGACCGAGCTGATCGAGCTGGGCCGGGGCGCGATCCGGATGGTCACCCTGGCCCCGGAGCGCGACGGCGCGCTGGAGGCGATCAAGCTGCTCACCGGGCAGCGGGTGGTGGCGGCGGTGGGTCACACCGACGCCACGTACGAGCAGACCCGTGCCGCGATCGCCGCCGGCGCCAGCGTCGGCACCCACCTGTTCAACGGGATGCGGCCGGTGCACCACCGCGAGCCGGGGCCGGTGGTGGCCCTGCTCGACGCGCCCACAGTGATCTGCGAGCTGATCGCCGACGGGGTGCACCTGCACGACGGCATGCTGACCTTCGCCACGGCGACCGGCGGCCCGGACCGCGCCGCGCTGATCACCGACGCGATGGCCGCCGCCGGAATGGCTGACGGCGAGTACGAACTGGGCGGCCAGGCCGTCACCGTCGCTGACGGGGTGGCCCGGCTCGCCCGCGACGGCGCGATCGCCGGCAGCACGCTGACCATGGACGCCGCGCTACGGCACGCCGTGACCGCCGGAATCCCGATCGCCGACGCCGCACGGATGGTCGCCACCACCCCGGCGCGGGCGATCGGCCTGGGTGACCGGGTGGGTGCCCTCCAGGTGGGGCTGCGCGCCGACCTGGTGGTGCTGGACGACGACCTCAACGTGGTGCGGGTGCTGCGCGGAGGCTCCTGGGTGGACTGACGCCGGGGCTTCGGAGAGTGCCGGGGCGGTGAGGTGGTCGGCCTGTCGGGTGCCTCGAACACCGGCCGCGCCTGTTGCACGGCCTGTCGAGCTGCCCCAGATTCGGGGCAGACAGGCGGGCGAGCAGCCGGCAGGCGAGAGTGGACCAAGCGGGCAGCACACCGAGCGGGCAGCGGCGCACGTCGGCGGGCAGGAACGGGCAGCCGGCAGGTGGGTTGGGCGGGCGCACCTTCACAGGCTCGGTGTCGGTGCATGGCCGCGCATGCCTGCCCCACCTGTGGGGCAGCTCGACAGTGCGCCCAGAGAGCCTTTGGAGCTGAACCGTTGCGGGCCGCCAACCAGGCTGAGCCTCAGTTCAGGCTGGGGACTTCCACGCCGAGGACGGCCTGCTCGTCGGGGCGGTGCACCAGCACGTCGGACAGGTACGACTGGACCGCGTGGCGCATCCCGACGTCCCGGCCGGCCTGTTCGGAGAGCAGCCACTTGTGCTCGATGATCTGGGCGAACAGCTCCTGCGGCTCCAGCTTGCGGCGCAGGTGTGCGGGGACGGCCCGGACCACCGGCTCGAAGACCTCGGTGAGCCAGCGGTGTGCTGCCTGCTGCTCGTCGATCAGGTCGCTCTCCGCGCGGTACGCGTCCAGGTCGTTGAGCAGCTTGCGGGCCTGGTTCTCCTCGGCGTCCAGTCCGGTCAGCCGCAGCAGTCGCCGGGTGTGGTAGCCGGCGTCGACGACCTTCGGCCGGACCAGGAACCGACCGTCGTCGATGGAGGACATGGCCACCTCGGCGACGTCGAAGCCCAGCTCGTTGAGGCGGCGGATCCGGCCCTCGATGTCGTGCCGGGCCTCCCGCTCGATCGCCTGCTCATAGGTGATCTCGTGCCAGAGCCGCTCGTAGCGCTGCACGACCTCCTCGCAGACCACCTCCGGGTCGATGGACTCGTGCAGCAGGCCGGCGGCCTGCAAATCCAGCGCCTCACCGAAGATGTTCACCCGGGCGATCTCCAGGTCCTCGCCGCGCTGACCGTTGGAGAGCGAGTTGTGCAGAGCGCCCGTCTCCGCGTCCACCAGGTAGGCGGCGAAGGCGCCCGCGTCCCGCCGGAACAGCGTGTTCGACAGCGAGCAGTCGCCCCAGAAGAAACCGGTCAGGTGCATCCTTACGATCAGGGCGGCGAGCGCGTCGAGCAGCCGGCTCATCGTCTCCGGCCGGAGGGTGTGCGAGAAGAGCGCCCGGTACGGCAGCGAGAACTGCAGGTGTCGGGTGATCAGCACCGATTCGAGGGGCTCCCCGTCCTCGGTCTGCCGGTCGGCGACGACCGCCACCGCCTCGACCGACGGAAAGTCGATCCGCTCCAGGGCCCGGAGCAGGTCGTACTCCCGTTCGGCGATCCGCTCGCGGGTCTCCTTGAAGGCGTACACGTAGTCGCCCAACCGGACGAACCGGACGATGTGCCGGGAGATGCCCTGCGGCAGCGCCACCAGGTGTTGGGCAGGCCACTCTTCCAGCGGTGTCGACCAGGGCAGGTCGAGCAGCGCCGGGTCCACGAGGGCAGACGTGATCCGCACGGGCACAAGCATGACTGGTCGCCCCCCGCATCCGCCTCACATCGTGGTTGGGCACACAGCGCCGCGCACCCCGGCCTCGCGCCGGGCCGGTAGCGTGGTCGCGTGCTCAAACCCTCAGCGGTACGACGTGACCTGCGGCTACGGCCCGTCCGCCCGGCCGGCTGGTGGTTCGACGCGTTCCTGCTTGTCGGTCTGGTCGGGTTGACGGTGGCGCTCGCCGCCGACCAGCTCTTCGGATTGGACCGAGCGGTCGCCGATTGGGCCGACGGGCACCGACCGGCCGCCGCGTACTGGGTCGCCCGGGTGCTGAACTTCCTCGGCCAGGGCACCCCGCTGACCCTGATCGGCGCCGGGCTGGGTGTGCTGCTGGCCGTCCGGCTGCGGTCGGTGCGGCCCATCCTGCTGCCGGTGGTCGGGTTCGTGCTGACCACCTTCACGATCGGTCCACTCAAGGTCTGGACCGCGCGGGCGGCGCCGAGCGCCAGCACCAAGGAGCCGTTCCTGCCGCCCGAGCAGACCCTGCCGCTGTTCCACGACGACCTGCCGGTCCGGTTCGCCCAGTCCTACCCGTCGGGGCACGTCGCCAACGCCATCGTCTGGTACGGCGTCATCGCGCTGCTGCTCGCCCCGTTGGCCCGCAGCTTCGGCCGGCAGCTACCGGCCCGGCTCGTCACCGTGATCCGCATCGTGCCACCGCTGGTCGTCCTCACCACCACCACCTACCTGGGCTGGCACTGGCTGACCGACTCGGTGGCCGGGCTGCTGCTGGGCCTGCTCCTGGACCGGGTACTGCACCGGGTGCCCTGGGACGACGTGCCACTCCCCGGCCGGTTACGCGGGTGGGACCGGCCGTTCACCTCGTACCCCTAGGGTTGCGGCCCATGGATCAACTGGCGCGGCGGCTGGGCGTACCCGATGCGGTTGTCATCGGGTTGGGCTCGATGCTCGGCGCTGGCGTCTTCGTGGTCTTCGGCCCGGCCGCGGCGGCGGCCGGCGGCGCCGGCCTGCTGCCCGCGCTGGTGCTGGCCGGCTTCGTCGCCTTCTGCAACGCGACCAGCTCGGCGCGGCTCGCGGCCCGTTACCCGGAGTCCGGCGGCACCTACGTCTACGGGCGGGAACGCCTCGGGCCGTTCGCCGGGTTCCTGGCCGGTTGGGGCTTCGTGGTCGGCAAGACGGCGAGCTGCGCGGCGATGGCGCTGACCATCGGGGCGTACCTGTGGCCGGGCCAGGCCCGGCTGGTCGCCGCCGGCGCGGTGCTCGCGGTGACCGCGGTGAACCTGCGCGGCATCGGTAAGACCGCCACCGTGACCAGGGCGCTGGTCGCGCTGGTGCTCGCGGTGCTGGCCCTCGTCACGGTCGTCGGTGTGGCGAGCGGGCCGGTGCACCTGGACCGGCTGACCGAATCGGGCGGCTCCGTCCGGGGCGTGCTCACCGCCGCCGGGTTGCTGTTCTTCGCCTTCGCCGGGTACGCCCGGATCGCCACCCTCGGCGAGGAGGTCCGCGACCCGCAACGGACCATCCCACGCGCGGTGCCGCTGGCGCTCGGGGTGGTGCTCGCGATCTATCTGGTGCTGGCCGTGGTCGCGCTCGGCGTGCTCGGGGCCGACCGGCTGGCCGATTCCGCCGCGCCCCTGGTCGACGTGGTGACCGCCGCCGGGCTGCCCGGCCTGGCGTGGGTGGTCCGCGCCGGTGCCACCATCGCGGTCGTCGGGGTGCTGTTGTCCCTGGTCGCCGGGGTCGGTCGGACCACCCTCGCGATGGCCCGCCGCCGTGACCTGCCCGGCACGCTGGCCGCCGTGCACCAGGTGCACCAGGTGCCGCACCGGGCCGAGCTGGCGGTCGCCGCCGTGGTGATCGTGGTCGTGCTGCTCGGCGACGTGCGGGGCGCGATCGGTTTCTCCAGCTGCACGGTGCTGGTCTACTACGCGATCACCAACGCGGCAGCGCTCACCCTGGGCCGGGAGTCTGGTCGTCGGCTGCCGGTGCAGGTGCTCGCCGGCCTGGGGCTGGTCGGGTGTCTGCTGCTCGCGGTCAACCTGCCCGTGACCAGCGTGCTGGCGGGCTTCGGTGTGCTCGCCGTCGGTGCCGCCTGGTACGCGTTCCGCCTCGCACGCCGGTGACCCGGAGAGGCCACCGGCGCGTGGGCTTCAGCGGCTGAGCCGCTGGTAGCGACGTACGGCCAGCGGGGCGAACGTCGCGATCAGCAGCACCGGCCACAGCACCGCCAACAGCATGGCGTGCTCCGCCGGCCAGGAGTCGCCGCCCAGGCCCGGGTTGCCGAACAGTTCGCGGATCGCCGCGACGGTGGCCGACAACGGGTTCCACTCCGAGATCGTCCCGATGAACGATGGCATCAGCTCGGGCGCCACGAAGACATTGGAGATCGCGGTGAGCGGAAACGCCGCCGGGAAGACGATGACGCCGACGGTGTCCGGATTGCGGACCAGAAGCGCCAGGTACATCCCCATCCAGGTGATGGCGACTCGCAGCAGCAGGAGGAGTCCGACGGCGAGCAGCGCCTTGCCCACCCCCTGTCGCCACTGCCATCCGACGAGCAGCCCACAGGCCAGCAGGGTGGACATCTCCAGCAGGGCGCGCAGCAGGTCGGCGGCGCTGCGACCGGTCATCAGCGCGGACCGTGCCATCGGCATCGACCGGAACCGGTCGACCACGCCCCGGCTGAGGTCCAGCGCCACGCCGGTCGCGGTGGCCCCCAGCCCGTACAGCATCGTCATCACGAAGACCCCTGGCAGCAGGAACTCGCGATAGTTGCCACCACCGGGCACCTGCATGCCGCTGCCGAACACGTACCCGAAGACCAGCACGAACATGATCGGCAGCGAGAAGTAGAGGATCAGCTCCTCCGGCGCGCGGACCACGTGGGTCATGTTCCGCCTGGTCATCGTCCAACCGTCGGCGATCACAGTGGTCATGCCACATCCGCCTTCCGGCCGGCGACCACGGGCTCGCGGTCCTCGTCCGGCCGGTGCCCGGTCAGGTGCAGGAACGCCTCGTCCAACGTGGCGCGCCGCAGGCCGATGTCCTCGACCGCGATCCCGGCGTCGTCCAGCGCGCGTACCACGTCGACCAGGCCGGCGACACGATCGACCACCGGCGCGCTGAGCCGGCGGACCTCCGGGTCGACTTCGGGCTGCGCGCCGCAGATCGGGGCGACGAGGTGGGCGGCGTGACCCAGCTCGGCCGCGTCGCGGACCACCACCTCGATCCGGTCCCCACCGGTCATCGACTTCAGCTGGTCCGGCGAGCCCTCGGCCACCACCCGACCGGCGTCGATCACCGAGATCCGGTCGGCGAGCTGATCGGCCTCCTCCAGGTACTGCGTGGTGAGCAGCACCGTGGTCCCGTCCGCCACGAGACCACGGACCAGGTCCCACACCTGGTTGCGACTGCGCGGGTCCAGGCCGGTCGTCGGCTCGTCCAGAAAGAGCACGCGCGGTGTACGGATCAGGCTGGCGGCGAGGTCCAGTCGGCGGCGCATCCCACCCGAGTACTCACCGGCGGACCGACTCGCCGCCTCGTCCAGCCCGAACCGTTCCAACAGGTCACCGGCGCGTCGACGGGCCTCCCGGGGGCCGAGCCGGAACAACCGGCCGAACAGCTCCAGGTTCTGCCGGCCGCTGAGGATCTCGTCGACCGCGGCGTACTGCCCGGTCAGCCCGATCCGGGCACGCACCTCGTCCGGCCGGCGCAGCACGTCGTACCCGGCCACGGTGGCCCTTCCCGTGTCGAAGCGCAGCAGCGTGGTGAGGATCCGTACGGCCGTCGTCTTGCCCGCGCCGTTCGGTCCCAGCAGTCCGTGGACCGTGCCGGGCGGCACGGTCAGGTCAAACGTGTCGAGCGCGCGGGTCGGGCCGTACCGCTTGCCCAGACCCTCGGCGACCACCTCGGATGTCGTCATGCCCCCACGCTGCCGCCGGGCGCTGACGGATCACGCACCGTCCGCTGACGGCGGCGCACCGGCCTGCTCCGCCTCGGTGATCTCGGCAAGGGCGAGGAGGATCTCCGCGCGGGCGGCCTCGCCGACGTACCAGCCGGTGAGCCCGCCGGCCAACGCCTCCTCGCAGAACCGCCTCGCCTCGGCCAGCTCACCGCGCAGTCGGGCCACCTGGGCGAGGCCGAGCCGGGCGCTGGCCACGAACTCGGGCGCGCCGCTGCGCTGGGCGAGGAGCAGCGCACCGGCGAAGTCGTCCCGCGCCGCCGCGAGGTCACCGGAGCGCAGCCTTATCTCACCCCGGGTACGCAGCATGTCGGCCTGGTCGACGGCCGACCCGAGCTCCCCGACCAGGCCCATGGCCTCATCCATGTGGGCGCCGGCCGCCTCCGGATCGCCCTGCCAGGCGGCCAGTTCGCCGAGCGCCCCGAGTGTGATCATGGTGCCCCAGCGGTCCCCGGTGCTCCGGAAGCCGTCGAGCGCGGTGGCCAGCGCGGTCCGGGCCCGATCCCACTGGCCGCTCCACATCAGCGCCGAGCCGCTGCCCATCGCGCCGAGCGCGTTGATCCACGCGTCCGGGCCGACCAGCCGTCGCAGCTCCCCCATCAGCTCGTCGACATGCTCCGCGCCGCCGGCCGGCGGCCCGGTCGAGATCCCCGACAGGTACAGCAGGAACGGCTGCCGGGGCGCACGATCGAGGCTGCGGATCACGGACTGCTGCGTGCCGAGGGACGGCAGCTGGCCGGAGCCGGCGAGCGAGGCGTTGTAGACGCAGAGGGCGAACTCCTCGCGCAGCCCCGGCGGCGCTTCGGTGCCGAGCAGTTCCAGGACGTCGGCGGCGAGCCGCGCCCCTTCCCCACGCATGCCGCGCAGCCACCAGTAGAACGACAGGGCCGCGACCAGTCCGGCCGCGTCGGACACGTCACCGGCGGCGGTGGCCCGGCGCAGGGCCGCGTGCAGGTTGTCCCACTCCGCGTCGAGCCGTCGCAGCCAGTGCAGCTGCTCCGCGCACCGGAGGTGGTTGCTGGCGGTCCAGGCGAACTCCAGGAAGTACCCGGTGTGCGCGCGACGGAGCTGATCGGCCTCGCCGGCCTCGGCCAGACGCTCCGCGCAGAAGGCCCGCACCGTTTCGAGCATCCGGTACCGGCCGCCGGTCATCTCCACGAAGGACTTGTCGACCAGACCGGTGAGCGCGTCGACGAACTCGGCGGTGGGCAGGCCGCAGACCCGCTCGGCCGCCTCCAGCGTGGCCCCACCGGCGAAGACGGTCAGCCGTCGGGCCAGTCGCCGTTCGGTGTCGTCGAGCAGATCCCAACTCCACTCCACCACGGCCCGGAGGGTGCGGTGGCGCGGCGACACGGCCCGGCTGCCCGTCGACAACAGCCGGAACCGGTCGTCGAGACGGGCGGCCACCTCGGCGACGGACAGCGCCCGCAGTCGCGCGGCGGCCAACTCGATCGCCAACGGCAGGCCGTCCAGGCCGCGGCAGATCCGCAGCACCGTCTCGACGTTGGCAGGCGTGACGGTGAAGTCGGGCGCGACGTCGGCGGCCCGCTGGGCGAAGAGGCGGACCGCCGGGTAGTCGTCGGCGTTCAACGCGGACGCGCCGAGCGGCGGCAGGGTGAGCCCGGACAGCGGGCACAGTGCCTCACCGGCCAACCCGAGCGGCTCCCGACTGGTGGCCAGGACGCGCAACGCCGGGCAGGCGCTCAGCAACCGGGCCGCCAACCGGGCCGCGTCGACGAGGACGTGCTCGCAGTTGTCGAGCACCAGCAGCAGTCGCCGCTCGGCGAGTGCCTCGACCAGCCGATCGGTGGTCTGCCAGCCCTGCTCGGCCGGGGCGCGCAGACCCGCGTCGCGCAGGCCGAGCGCGCTCAGCACCGCCTGCGGTACGTCCGAACCGTCGGCCAGCCCGGCCAGCTCAACGAAACGGACCTCCCCGTCAACCCGGCCGGCAGCCTCGATCGCGAGGCGCGTCTTACCCGCACCTCCGGGGCCGGTGAGGGTGACGAGCCGGCGCTCGCCGAGCAGGTCACCGACGCGCTTGAGCTCGTCCTCCCGCCCGACGAACGTGGTGAGCTGGCTCGGCAGCGCCGGCTCGGCCGAGCCGCGTTCCGCACCGCGCAGCACCGCCAGGTGGATCGCGGCCAGCTCCGCCGACGGGTCAACGCCGAGCTGCTCGGCCAACGTGTGCCGGGCGTCCTCGAACTCGATGAGCGCCTCCGCCGGCCGACCCAGTGCCGTTAGGGCACGCATGAGCTGGCCCCGCAGGCGCTCCCGCAGCGGATGCGCGACGACAAACTCCCGTAGCTCCGCGATCAGCGCGCCGGACGCGCCCAACGCCAGATCCGCCTCGACCCGATCCTCGATGGCGGCCAGCCGCAGCTCGTCCAACCGGGCCGCCTGGGCGGGCGCGCCGGTGGCATCGGCCAGGGCGGGACCCCGCCACAGCTCCAGCGCCTCGCGCAGCACGGCCGCCGCCCGGGGCCAGTCTCGGTCGCCAAGCGCGCGGCGGCCCGCCTCGGCGAGCCGTTCAAACCGGTACGCGTCGACATCGTCGGGATCCACGGCCAGGCGATAACCGGCGGGGTGAAACTCGACCGGGTCGTGCTCGGCGGGCAGGGCCTGCCGCAGCCGCGACACCTGGGACTGGAGTGCGTTTGCCGCGCCCCGGGGCGGATTCTCGCCGTACAGGCCGTCGATCAGCCGCTCGGCGGGGACCACCCGACCCGCGTCGAGCAGCAGGAGTGCCAGCAGCGCGCGCAGCCGCGGGCCGCCCACGGGGACCTCTCGCCCGTCGGCCAGCACCACCTGAGTCGGCCCCAGGATGCGGAAACGCATGCCCTGGATTGTCGCTCAGTGCCCGCCGGTTCCTGCTGACCAATTAACCAGCCCTTGACCCCAGCTCTGTCGCGACCAGACAAGGTGCAGGCCTGTGTGGCTCATGAGTAGACGTCCTTACGATGACCGACGTCGTGGATGGTCAACTCGTCGCCGTCGAGGCGATATAGGACCCGGTAGTCACCGACTCGCAGACGACGCCCAGATCCGTCACGCATCTCGGTCGAGTTCTGCGGGGCAGGGTCGGATACCAAACCAAGGATCGCACTCAGGACGGTCAGGAACACGTTGCGTGGCTGCTTGTGCAGCCAGACCAGCACGTCCCGGTCGATCTGAACCTTCACGCCGCCTCACCGTTGGCTCGATCAGCCAGCAGCGCCTCCACCTCACGAGGATCAACCCCGAGCGACTCCAGCGCCGCCGACAGCGGCACGAACTGACCTTCGGCACGAGAACTGGCGATTACCGCCGAGTCCCGACTGTCCCGGAATGCCTCGATCTCCTCCCACTCGTCAATGCCGATCAGCACGGCGACAGGCCGTTCGTACTTCGTGATGATGACGGGCTCACCGGTGCGCTCGACACCGTCCAGCACCCGACCCGCGCCGTCACGGAATTCCCGCAGCGTGATCCTTTCCATGACCAAAAGGTACCACGCGGTACCGCACTTTCTCAATTGCCAGACAAGTCGACCAGACGCAGAAGCAGCTGACTGTCGTTCTGACGCACAAGGCACTGTCCGAGCGCGCCGGCCGCTCCGCGCAGCGTCAGCTCTCCTCGCCGGTCCCGTCATGCCGGTGGGTCAGCTCAAGTCCGTCAACTTGACCGCTGTTGGTCGCCGGAGGCACATCCCCGCCCGACGGAACAGAATGTCCCGCACCGACCCTCGAGCCCGCCTGGTCCGGCACCGAGGGAGTCGCCGTTGGCGTGAGCGGCCCGCCGTGGACCGACCCGGCCGGCCGGGGGACCGGGCCCGGCCGGGCCGGCGGGGCGCACTGCCGTGTCAGCCAGTCCAGCCCGCGCCGCCGGGCGACAACGGTCAGCCGGTCACCGGCGAAGATCACCTGCCGGGGGTCGAGGTCCTTCCACCAGATCGTCTTGGCGCCGCCGGCCGGGGTGCGGGCGATCAGCCGGACCTGCCCGTCCCGGTTGACCACGTCCAGCGGGCGGCCGTCCAACTCGGAGCCGGCGGCGACCGGCACCTCGGCGACCGGCAGCGCATGCCGGTCGACCGGGATGGTGCTGATCACGGCGCGTTCGGTGAGTGCCCCGATGAAGGCCGGGGCGGCCAGGTAGGAGACCGACCGGGACACCCCGAGCGCGAAGGTCTCCTCCGCCCGTTCGGCGAAGTCACCGTCGAAGAACCGCAGCACCACCCGCAGGTCGGCACGAAGGTCGCGGGCGGCGAGCGCCGCCTCCAGGTTGGCCACGTCGTCGGTGGACGCCACCACCAGTGCCTGGCAGTCGGCCACCGATGCGGCGGCAAGCGTCTCCGGCAACGCGGCGTCGCCGACGATCAGCGGCACCTCCAGCTGGCGGGCCAGGGCGGCACCGCGCGGCTCCGCGGCCTTGTCGATGGCCACCACCTCGACGTCGTACTCGCGCAGCTGCGCCATCACCCGGGTGCCGACGTTGCCCAGGCCGATCACCACCACGTGCCCGACCCGCGCGGGTTGCAACCGGCCGGTGTGCAGGGCCAGCCGGGCGTTGACGATGCCGTCCACCACCACGGCGGTGATCAGCGGAATCAGCGCCAGCCCGGCGAGGTTGAGCACCACCTGCATGATCTGCGCGTCCGCCGCCTTGGTGGTGTCCGGGTCGGCGCCGCTGAGCGTGGTGACCAGCGTCAGGTACAGCGCCTCCAGCGGAGAGACGTCCTCGGCCCGGGAGATCAGCGCCCCCAGCACCGCGATCAGCGCGAGCACCAACATCACCGCGATGCCGATCTTGCGGGTGGCGAAGCCGCGTACCGCTCCCATCACCACCGTGACCGGGCGACGCCGCCGCCGGGCCCGGACCAGCCGACGGGCGGCGACCTCGGTGCCCGGTGGCTGACCGGTCGCCTCGGCGAGCACCAGGTCGGCGCCGGCCTGCTCGGCCGGCAGCAGCTCCACCCTCTGCGCCTCGGTGAAGTGCGCCAGCGCGCAGACCACGTCCTGCGGTCGGACGTCGGCCCGCCGGGCCACCCGCAGCGTCTTGTCCCGATGTTGGAACGAACTGGGGTCGACCTCGTTCAGTGCGGCGGCCACGAAGGCCGGCGCGGCCATCTCGGCGTCGGAGAGCACCTCGACCGGGGCCTTGAGCAGCTTCCGTACGCCGTCGGCGAGGGTGCCGTTGAACATCCGCAGCACCTGACGGACCCGCTGGTCGACGGCCTGGGCGCAGAGCGCCGCGTGCAGGTTGCCCACGTCGTCCTGGTGCAGCAGGGCCAGCCCGGTCGCGCCAGCCAGGCCGGCGGCCTCGAAGGTGGCCACGTCCAGCCGTTCCGAGCGGACCACCCGGACCCCGCGTAACCCGGCCACGTCCGGCCCGTTACTGCGGTAACGCTCCGGGACCACCACGGTCACCCGGGCCCCACCCGCCGGCAGCTCGGATTCGAGCATCGCCCGGGCCACGTAGTAGGCGAGCGCGTCCTTTCCGCAGATCACGTAGTGCGGGCGCGGATCACCGACGGAGCGCAGCCGCCAGTTCCACTCGACCGCCCGTCGCGCCCGATCCCGCCACGGCTCCGCCATGTCCGGATCGTAATCAGCCCAGCCATGCTGGGCGACCCCGTCCGGATCATCCCGGGACCAGGTATGTCCGCCCCGGCGACGGGTAGAGCAGCGACATGCAGACGTTCCTCCCGTACCCGGGCTTTCTGGCCAGCGCCCGCACGCTGGACCAGAAGCGGCTGGGCAAGCAGCGGGTGGAGGCCATCCAGGTGCTGCGCGGGCTCACCCGACCCGGGTACGGCTGGCGCAACCACCCGGCGGTGAAGATGTGGGCCGGGTACGAGGAGGCGCTGGTCCGCTACGGGTTGGACATGTGCGCGGTCTGGACCGAACCGGGGCGGGCTGACACCTGCGCCACCACGATGACCGTCGACCTCGCCGCCGCCTGTGGGGCCGGCGTCGTACGGACCCAGAACGAGCTGGCCGAAGCCGGTGAGCTGCCACCCTGGCTGGGCCGCGACGACCTGCACCTGAGTCACCGCTCGTCGCTGCTGCGCAAGGACCCGGCGCACTACCGCCCCCTCTTCGGTGACGACGTGCCGGTGGATCTGGAGTACGTCTGGCCCGCCTCCGACCGCCCCCGCCGTTGCTTACCGAACGACTGAGCCGAAGGTGGGGCAGACTGGACCCATGGCGCTGTCGCAAGTGGTAGGTCGGCTGATCGGCGTACGGCAGCATCAGGTGGACCCGGGCGGCGGTGGCGCCGACCGGGTGCCGCGACCGACCACGGCGCTGGTGGTGGGTGGCGGCATCGCCGGCATGTCGGCGGCGGTGGTGCTGGCCGAACGGGGCGTGGCGGTCACCGTGCTGGAGGCGGCACCGACGCTCGGCGGTCGACTGGGCGCCTGGCCGGAGGCGCTGGCCGACGGCAGCCAGCAGAACGAGCACGGCTTCCACGCGTTCTTCCGGCAGTACTACAACTGGCGGTCCATCCTCCGCCGGGTCGACAGTGACCTGGCCTTCCTCAAGCCCATTCCGGGCTACCCGATTCTCAGCGAGCAGTGGCCGACCGAGGAGTTCGGCAAGCTGCCGCCCGCGCCGCCGGCGAACCTGCTCGCGCTGCTGTTGCGCAGCCCCAGCCTGCGCCTGGCCGACCTGCGACTGATGGATCGGGACGCCGCGCTGCCGCTGCTCAGCTACGACCCGGTGCGCACCTACGCCGACCTGGACGACACCACAGCTGACGAGCTGCTGTCGTCGCTGCGACTGCCGGACCGGGCACGGGCGATGCTGTTCGAGGTCTTCTCGCACTCGTTCTTCAACCACGAGGCGGAGATGTCGGCCGCCGAGATGGTCGCCCAGTTCCACTTCTACCTGCTCGGCAACCCGGAGGGGCTGGCCTTCGACTGCCCCGATGAGGACTACGCCACGGCGATCTGGGAGCCGCTGACCCGGCACGTGGAGAAGCACGGCGGCCGGGTGCTCACCAACTGCGCCGCCACCGGGGTGCACCGCGACGCCGACGGCTGGCGGGTGACGACCACCCACGGCGGCAGCCATCCGGCGGGTCACGTCGTGCTCGCCGTCGACCCACCGGCGCTCGCCGCGCTGGTCGCGGCCTCGCCGGACCTGGCCGAGCAGGCACCCGAGCTGGCGGCGCGGATGCCGGCCTTCGGCACCCCTGGCCCGCCGTACGCGGTGGCGCGCTACTGGTGTTCCGGGGATGTCTCCGCCGAGCGGGCGGTGTTCAGTGGCGTGTCCCGTCAGCCCACTCTGGACTCGGTGACGCTCTACCACCGGCTGGAGAACGAGCCGCGGCGCTGGGCGCAGCGGACCGGCGGGTCGGTCATCGAGCTGCACGCGTACGCCTGCGAACCCGGCGTGCCGGCCGAGGAGCTGGCCGAGCGGATGCGCCGCGAGCTGGTCGCGCTCTGGCCGGAGGCCGGCGACCTGCGGGTCCGCGAGCTGCGGGCCCGGGTGGAGGCGCAGGCTCCGGCGTTCACGCCGGGCAGCCACGCCTGGCGACCGGTGGTACGCACCGACGCGAACGGCCTCTACCTGGCCGGCGACGGCATCGCCACGGATTTCCCGAGCGCGTTGATGGAACGCTCGGCGGCGACCGGGATCATCGCCGCGAACCACATCCTGCGCGCCGAGGGTGGCGCGGCCGAGCCGGTGCGCTCGATCCGGCCGCGCGGGCTGCTGGCCGGCAGGCCGAATCGACAAAACCCCACATAAGCCACCATAAGCTGCCGTACGCTCGAATGATCAACCGTCGATCGGCCGGGCGGGAGGGCAGCGGAAGATGTCACCACTGCACCGCGCCGGCGTGGAGCACGGTTCGTCGTCGATCGACGAGATCGGCCGCGACGACGCGTACCCGCTGATCCGCGACGAGCGCGCCTGCATCGTCACCGCACTCCGGCTGGGCTGGTGGATGGCGGACGCCTACCACCACGGGCAGCACGCGGAGCCCCGCGCCTTCGTCGAGGCCCGCCCGGCCGTACCGCCAGCCAAACTCTCCAACCTCACCGAGATGTCCGCGCACCGGCGGATGCGGATGTACCTCGACGGGGTGGACGTCGCCCTGGCCCAGATCGCCGACCTCACCCGGCACACCGGGCCGGTACCCGACACGTCGGCCGCCCGAGCCCTCCTGCCCGACCTGGCCCAGCCCGACCCCGCCGACCCGGTGCCGCTGCTGCTCGCCCTCGACGACCTGAACGTGGAGGTGCTGCGCTGGGCGATGGCCGCGAACCACCGGGTCGGGCTGGCCTACCGACTGGGCCGATCAGTGGCCGACACCGTCCGAGCCGGCGACGTCGCGCAGTTGCTGCGGCAGTTCGGCGGCCGGCAGGTCCAGATCAGCCGGTGGCTGGACGAGTTGGCCAGCGTGCTGCCGCCGTACTCGGCCGCAGTGGTGCGCCGGTCGCTGGCCGCCTGGGCGAGCGCGGTCGACCGCGCCGGCCACGGGGACCCGACCGAGCCGACGCCCGCCGCTTTGAGCCGCGCGCTGCGCGGCCAGGGTGACCTCTGGCGCGACGTGCTCACCGGCGGCCTGCACCCGCGCGACCTGCTCGATGAGGAGGACTACGCGGTGATCGCCAAAAATCTGATCATCCGGGACCGGCGGCTGGTGGCGCAGGCGGCCCGGGGCATCTTCTGGCCGGTGCTGGTACCCCTGCTGCTGGTGCTCTTCGCGGTCGTCGGGGTGAGCGCCGCCGCGGCCGCCGGCTCACCGACCACCCGCGCCACCGTCGCCCTGGTGGGCCTCGGCGCCGGGCTGGCAGCGATCTGGCGGTCGGTCTCCGGGCCCGCGCTCGCCGTCGCCGGTGAGGTCAACCGGCCCCTGCTGGACAGCGAACTCACCGCCCGGATGGCGCTGCGGCTGAACCGGCCGCTGACCACCGCCGAGGCCACGGCGAAGGCAACTCCCCGCACCCGTCGGCAACGGCGCCCCGAGGAGGCCGGCCGATCGAAATACGTTGCCGGTGTCTCCCCCGTCGACCTACCGTGAGCGCGCAAGGTCAACCACCACCGCGGGAGCAGCTCATGACGATGGCGCACGTCACCACCGTGCCGTCGGCGCTGCCCGGTGACGGTTACCGAGCGGAAGGTCCCCGGGCGGGCCGGCCCGACTGACGCGTACCCGTACGCGCTGAGCCGCCCCGTCCGACCGTCGGACCGGGCGGCTTCTTGCTGTCCGTCACCCTCTGGAAAGGAGATCCCGGTGGACGCCGTCCTCGTCATCAACGCCGACCTCGGCCCGCTGCACCGGGTCACCGTCCAACACGCCGTACGAATGCTCTGCCGTCGGGTGGCCGAGATCCACGAGGCCGAGCCGGACCGGGTGATCGGGGTCTTCCCGATGCCCCGGGTGGTGCGGCTGGTCCGCTTCGTGGTCACCCGGTGGAGGTTCAACTCCGGGCCGGCCTGGTCGCGCGCCGGTGTGCTGCGCCGCGACGGCAGGTGCTGCGCGTACTGCGGTGGCCCGGCCTCCACCATCGACCACATCCTGCCCCGCTCGCGCGGCGGCCGGAACACCTGGCGGAACACCACCGCCGCCTGCTACGCCTGCAACCAGCGCAAGGGAGACCGGACACCAGCGGAGGCGGGCATGCCGCTGCGCCGGGAGCCGGCAAACCCGGGCTGGGGGGCGCTGATCGGGCGGTGACAGACCGGCCGGCGGGAACGGGGGGCCGCGACCCGGGTACGTCCCGGGCGCGGCACCCGCCGGCCCCCAGGTCAGGTGGCGCTTTCCCTGACCTTCGACTTCAGCTCGCCACTGGGACAACGCACCCGGACCTCGCTGCGATGCTCCGCGGAGGTCAGCTCGACCACGATGTTCTTCGCCGGCCCCGGGTCGTACGACTCGGCCCGGAAGTCAGGCGCGAGCGTCACCGCGAGCACCTCGACCATCTTCCCCACGCAGCGAGCGGTGACCGTCCCGCCGCGCGCGTCGACGGGTACGCCGGCGGCAGCGGTGGGGGTCGGCGCCACAGTGGTCGGGGTCGGGCCGCCAGTTGTGGTGGTCGGGCCGGGCACCGCTGTCCCGCCCGGACTGGTCGGGGGGCCGGTCCGGGTAGCGGTCGCGGCGTTCCTGGTCGACGGTACGACGGACGGTCTGCTGTCGACCGTGTCGGTCGGCTCCTCGGTGCGCGGCATCCCCACCGTGGTGGTGCCCGGGCCGCTACCGGTCGGCGCGGCGCTCTGCCCGGGTCGACGATTGCTGACGTCGCCGAGCGACCCGGCCAGCGCCACCGCGGCGATCACGGCCCCGCCGACCGTCAGAATGGCTCGCCCCCGCCGCCACGGCGCGCGCCTCATCCGCGCCGCCGAGTCGCCGGTCGGCCCGGCGCTGGTCGCCTTGGCGCTCGTCGGCCCGGTGCTGGTCGCCTTGGCACTCGTCGGCCCGGCGCTGGTTGACTCGGCACTGGTCGGCTCGGCGCTCGCCGGCATGGTGCTGGTCGGCTTGGTGACCGCTGCCGCTGGTTCGGCGGCAACGGCGGCCGCCTCGGGCACGGCTGCGCCGGCGGCGGCGAGCAGGATGCGGGCCGCGTCGGCGGCCGGCGGCCGGTCGGCGGGGTCGCCGGCCAGGCACCAGCGGTAGAGCCGGTGCACCTCGGGCGGTACGCCGTCGATCGGGGGCAGCGGGTCCGGCTCGACGTGCGTGTGCGCGCGAAGCATCCCGGTCTGCGCCTCGGCGGGCCACGGCAGTCGGCCGGTGAGCACCCGGTGCAGCAGCAGGCCGAGGGCGTACACATCGCTGGCCGGCAGCACCTCGCCAGCCTGCAACCGCTCCGGCGCCAGGTACGCCGGCGTGCCCAGCAGTCGCCCCTCGAAGTCGATCTCCGGCGCCCCGGCGGCTGCCGCGATGCCGAAGTCGAGCACCTTCGCGCCGGTCGGCGTGAGCATCACGTTGCCCGGCTTGATGTCGCGGTGCACCAACCCCTGCTCATGCGCGGCGGCGAGCGCCGAGGCCACCTCGGCGCACACCCGCAACCCGGCGCGCGGCGGCAACGGCCCGGCCGTCAGCCGGTGTTCGAGGGTGTGACCGCCGAGCAACTCCATCACCACGAACGGGACCTCGCCATCGTCCACGGCCGACTCTCCGTAGTCGTAGACGCTTGTCACGTGTGGATGCGACAGCCGGGCCGCGGCCCTGGCCTCGCTCCGGATCCGCTGTCGAGCGTTGACGTCCGAGGCGACCAGCACCTTCACCGCCACGTCCCGTTCGAGCACCTCGTCGTACGCCCGGTGCACCGCCGACATGCCGCCACTGCCGAGGCGTTCCAGGAGCCGGTAGCGGCCCGCAAGCAACTGATCACGCTGCACGAAGGACAGCCTGCCGTACCGGCCGGAGAACCGGGCACCCGGGATCGAGATATCACGATGAGTGGGACCGGCTTGCCGCTACCGTCCGTTAACGAAGATGTCCGCGGTCTCGACGCGTACCGCTGAAACCCGGTCAGTCGCCGGTCGGTGGCCGCCAGGCGAAGCGGGGCTGTCGGCGTTCGGTGATCGCTGCCACGCCCTCCCGGGCCTCGCCGGTCGTCGTCACCTTCCGGTGCCACCAGGCGATCCGGGCGGGTTCGGCCCGATCGTCGATGATCTCCTTCGCGGCGGCGATGCTCAGCGGCGACCGCTGGGCGATGGTCGCGGTCAGCTCGTCCACCCGCGCGGCGAGCCGGTCGAGCGGCAGCACCTCGTCGACCAGACCGATCCGCAGGGCCCGCTCGGCGTCGATCAGCTCGGCGGTGAAGAGCAGATGCTTGGCGGCGGACGGGCCGACCAGCCGGGCCAGCCGGCGCGTCGTCGGCGCCGGGTAGACCAGCCCGAGCCGGGCCGGCGGTACGCCGAACCGGGCGTCGTCCGCGGCGATCCGCAGGTCGCAGGCGACCGCGAGCTGAGCCCCGCCTCCGACGCACGCGCCTCGGATGGCCGCGATGGTCGGCTTGGCGAACCGGGCCAGCCGTTCCTCGGCGGCCACCGCGATGCTGGCATCGCCGGCGTCCAACAGCTCGGCCAGGTCACCGAGGTCGGCGCCCGCGCAGAAGGCGTCGCCCGCGCCGGTGAGCACCAACGCCCGTACGTCGGGGTCGGGTTCCAACCGGTCGAGCAGTTCGGGGAGCTGACGCCACATGGCCGCGGTCATCGCGTTGCGCCGGGCCGGGTTGTGGATCACCACGGTCGCGACCGGTCCGGTCACCTCGACGGTCAACTCCGCGTCGGACACGTCCGCTCCTTCCCGCGCCACCGTCCGACGGCGCCGATCTGGCGAGCCGACGTCGTGCACCCGCGCGGCGACCATAACGGCGCGGCGATGGGTCAGGTCACGCGGAGGGCCAGGAAACCGCACCCGGCGAGCCCAGCGACCACCGTGAGGGGTGGCCGCCGGGCCCGCACGCCAGGTCGGGGTCAGGTCAGGAGACGGTGAGGGCGGTGTCGTCGACCACGAAGGACGTCTGCAGTGAAGAGTCCTCGGTGCCGGTGAACTTCAGGTTGACGGTCTGGCCGGCGTACGACGCCAGCGAGAAGGACTTCTGGCTGTAGCCGGTGGCCTTGTCCAGGTTCGAGTAGGTCGCCAGCGTGGCCAGCACCGTCCCGCCCGAGTTGAGCACCTGCACGCGCAGCGTGTCGTACGCGACGGTGGTGGTGGTCTCGGCCGAGTCGATGTGCAGCCAGAAGCTGAGCGTGTACGACGAGCAGCCGGTCGGCAGGCTCACCGACTGGGCGAGGGTGTCGGTACGGCTGGTGCCGTACCCGTTCAGCCACGCCTTCCAGGAGCCGGTGCGGGCTGCCTGGCTGCTGGAGCTGGTGATCACCCCGGAGCTGGCCGACCAGCTGGTGGCCCCGGACTCGAAGCCCGGGTTGGCGAGCTTCTGCCCCGGCGCGGTGCAGCCACCACCGGTGCCGTTCACAGTCAGCGTGTAGGTGGCGCTGCGGGTGACCGCTCCCGCGCCGTTCACGGTGACCGAGTAGGTGCCGGGCGGGGTGCTGGCCGACGTGCTGATGGTGAGGGTCGACGATCCGCCCGAGGTGACCGAGGTGGGGCTGAACCCGGCGGTCGCCCCGCTGGGCAGGCCGGACGCGGAGAACGTCACAGTCTGCGCCGAGCCACTTGTGGTGGCGGTCGACACGGTGGTGGAGACCGCGCTGCCCGGGTTCACCGAGCCGGCGGTCGGCGACAGCGCCACCGAGAAGTCGTTGCCGGTCGAGCAGGGTGCGTCGTTGCCGGCCACGTTCACCGCGGTCCAGGCGGCCTGCACGGCCTTGTACTCGGTGGAGCAACTGCCGTACAGGTCGGTGGCCGCCCGCAGGCTGTAGGCGCGGGCGGTGTTCGCCGGGTTGCTGGTGCTGACGTACGACGTGTTGGAGGTGAAGTAGACGTCCAGCGCCCGGTACCAGATCTTCTCGGCCTTGGCCCGGCCGATGCCGGTCACCGCCGGGGCGGAACCACAGACCGGGGAGGTGCCGTACGCGGTGGCGCCGGTGCCCTCGGCCAGGTTGAAGAAGAAGTGGTTGGCCACGCCGGAGGAGTAGTGCACGTCCTTGTTCTTGGTGCTGGTGGACCAGCAACTGTCGGACGAGCCGTCCAGCGACGGGTTGTACATGTAACGCAGCGGCGTACCGTTGTTATTGATGTTGATTTCCTCGCCGACCTGGTAGTCACCCGGGTCGCTCGGCGCAGCGGCGTAGAACTCGACCATGTTGCCGAAGATGTCGCTGGTGGCCTCGTTGAGGCCGCCGGACTCGCCGGAGTAGACAAGGCCGGCCAACGCCTCGGTGACACCGTGGCTCATCTCGTGCCCGGCCACGTCCAGGGAGACGAGGGGGCGAGAGTTGCTGGAGCCGTCGCCGTAGGTCATCTGGGCGCCGTCCCAGAAGGCGTTGACGTAGTTGTTGCCGTAGTGCACCCGGCTCGGCACGCCGGTGCCGTTGCCGAAGATGCCGTTACGGCCGTGCACGTTCTTGTAGTAGTCGAACGTCTTGGCGGCGCCGAAGTGCGCGTCCACGGCGGCGGACTGCCGGTTGGAGTTGGTCCCGGTGCCCCACGCGTTGTCCGCGTCGGTGAAGGTGGTGCAGGACGAGGTGCCGTTGTTCATGTCGCAGGTACGGCCGTTGCCGTGCGACGGATCGATCATCTGGTACGTGCTGCCGGAGAGCGTCGTGTCGATGCTGACCGCGCCGGTGTAGATGCCCTGGCCGCTGCCGACCACCGACTCGATCTCGTCGTAGGCGCCGACGGCCGCACCGGTGGTGGCATCGCTGATCACGTGCAGCCGGGACGGGGTCTGCCCGTCGGGCTGCCACCCGCTGACCACGGTCTCCCAGGCCAGCCGACCCACGCCGGAGCTGGCGTCGACGAACAGCTCGGGTGTGCCCACCGCCTCGGCCTTACCGGTGAACCTGGCAGTGGCGGCCTTCTTCGCGGCCGCCGCGGTGGTCCTGGCCGACGTGGTGAGGGTCAGCGGCGCGGCCAGGCCGACCGAACTGCCGGCGTACGTGCCATTCGGCGCGGTGTGGATGACGAAGTCACCGCCGTACACCCGCAGGCCCTGATAGGTCCGGGTGTAGCGGGTGTGGGCGGCGCCGCTGGGGTCGACCTTGGTGCTGTGCACCCGGTACGACTCCGCGCCCGAACCCTGGACCGCGCCGGGGTTCGTCTGTAGGACGGTTGCCGCTCGGGCCACGGCGGAGGCATCCGGTGCGGGAGCGGTGGGCGGAGCCGCGTGCGCCGCGGTGACGACGCAGGTCAGCAGGCCGCTGGTGAGCAGAGCTGTGCTGACGGCGGCGAGAGGTCTTTTCACGTGCCCTCCTGGAAGGAGAAGAGTGTGACGGGGGTAGTCACAGATGCACATTGTTCTATATGTGACGAGGAAAAGCGCCTCCGACCACTTCCAGACATAGACAATGGCCGTTCGGATGAGGCTCTTGACACGGGAACCAACGCTGCGCGTCGTGCGTCCGACGACAATGAGACTCACCTCGACAACCGGCGCCGCTACCGCGCTACTGGTTGCCCTCCTGGGCGGCTGCACCAGCGTCGACCGAGCCCCCACCACCACCCCGGACCCGACCCCACCGTCGGCGACGACCGCTCCCGGCCCGAGCGCTCCGGCCACCGGCACCCTGCTGCCGACCACCGCCCCCACCGTCGGCCCGCCGAACAGCGGCGTGCCCGCCACTGTGACGTTGCGGACCTCCGGCGGCTTCGCCGGGCGCGGTGACTCGGTGACAGTCGAGCCGGACGGTCAGTGGACCGTGGTGGACCAGGCCGGCAGCCGACGCACCGGCCGGCTCACCCCCGCCGACCTCGGTCGCCTGGCCGGGTTGGCCGCCGACCCCCGGCTGGCCGCCGAGGCGCGGCAGCCGACCAGCCCGACCCGTTGCGCGGACGCCTTCCACCACCGGCTGGTCGTCGGCAACACCGAGACGGGGTACGTCGACTGCCCGGCGGACGCGCCCCCACCGCCGGCCACCCAGGCGGTGGTCAAGCTGCTACTGCGGGCCACCGGCACTCACACCAGGTAGTCCGGGGGCAGGCCGGTGCCCCGCAGCGCCAGCGGAAG
Organism: Micromonospora sp. NPDC005220; assembly: GCF_040607895.1. Taxonomy (NCBI): domain Bacteria; kingdom Bacillati; phylum Actinomycetota; class Actinomycetes; order Micromonosporales; family Micromonosporaceae; genus Micromonospora; species Micromonospora sp. NPDC005220. The sequence continues at coordinate 152,596 of NZ_JBEXHP010000002.1, read as the reverse complement.
GTGAGCCACGTCGTTGACGGCGACCAGGCTCGGCGGGCCGGCCGCGCTGTACCGGATGACGGTCAGCCCCGCGTTGTGCGAGTTCACGCCCAGCCACCGCCACTCCGGCGCGTCGAGGGCGTGCCGCACCAGCCAGGCGATCAGGAAGCTGTGCGTCACGACCAGCTCGCGGACCGGCTCGCCGCCGGCGGGCCCCTCGCCGACCGGGCCGGCGAACCGCCGCACCGCCTCCGCCGTCACTCGCGGCCCGTCGACCCGCTCGGCCGCCGAGAACTGCGACAGAAATTCGGCGTACGCGGGCGGCAGGCCAGCCGGATCCGTGTCGTGTGGGAGGTGGTCGCCGGCCAGCTCCGTCTCGTACACCGGAACGTCGGGCAGCGACTTGGCGATCAGCTCGGCGGTCTGCGCGGCCCGGCGCAGCGGCCCGTGATGGACGGCGGCGAACCGGCGGGCTCGCAGGCGTTCGCCCAGCAGGGTGGCCTGCTGCCGGCCGCGCTCCGACAGGCCGGTGTCCGGTTCGCTGGCGTCGAGCCCACTCAGCTCGGACAGATCCTGCTCGGCGTGTCGGGTCAGGTACAGCAACCGGGTCACCATGGATCCCACCTCAACACACCGGGAGGCACGGGTTCTACCCGTACCTCCCGGCACTGCGCTCGTCGGCTCAGTCGGCCCGACCGGACGTCGCCCCCGCGAAGGTGACCGACACCCACAGCCAGCCGGCCGTCACCGCCAGGCCGAACGACACCATCACGGCGGCCGGTCGTACCACCGGAAACGCGGCGGCCTGGCTCATCGCCCGCCCCCTACGCCGGGGGAAACATCTGGCCGATGCGGATCTTGTTGCCGAACGGGTCCCGGATACCGAAGTCGATCCCGTACGGGCGCTCGGTCGGCTCGTCGGTGATCTCGACGCCCTTCGCCACCAGATCCTCGTGCGTCTTGCGGGCGTCGTCGGTGGTCATGAAGAGGTACCCGCCGAGGGCACCCTTGGTGAGCAGCTCGCGGACCTGCTCGGCGGTGGCCGGGTCCAGCGCGGGCGGGCCCGGCTTCTCCAGCAGGATCTCCCGCTCCGGGTCGCCGGGCAGGTTGACCGTGAGCCACCGCATGAACCCGAGGTCCTGGTCGGTGTTGACCTCCATGCCGAGCTTGTTGACGTAGAAGTCAAGGGCTGCGTCCTGGTCGAGGACGTAGAGCTGAGAGCGGCTGATCGCGTTCATCGTCATGCCCATGACGCTAGAGGTAGGCCGTGACCTGGGGCTTATCCAAAACTGCTGGGTCGGGTCCAGGCTTTGGTGAAGCACGACGGCACGTTGGCCGGCGCGACGCGTTGACGCCGAAAATCCGAGGGTGAGTCGCCGACGATCTGCCGGAACGTCCGACTGAACGTGCCCAGGCTGCCGAAGCCGACGGCGTAGCAGATGTCCGTCACGTCCCGGTCGGTCTCCACCAGCAACGTCATCGCCCGCTCCACCCGGCGACGTTGCAGGTAGCGGTGCGGGGTCTCACCGAAGGTGGCCCGGAAGGTACGGATGAAGTGTGCCTCCGAGACGTGCGCGATCCGGGCCAGCGCGGGAATGTCCAGGGGCTCGGCGTACGCCCGGTCCATCGCGTCCCGGGCACGCAGCATCGCCCGGTTCGACTCCTCCACCGCGCGACTCATCGACCCCCCGGCCTCACTTTGCTCGCCGCCGGAGCCCAGGCTACCGTCAGGCACTCCGCCGTCCGGTCGGGTAGCGCGCCGCTCAACCCGGAGCATCCGCTGTGGCGGTGCCCGTCGCGGGTGGACGGCCAGGGCTGCGCACGGGGCTCGCTGCGGGCGGTGCTGATGGCCGGCGCTCGCAATCACTAGCGGTAATAGAACTCTGCCGCCTCACCAGCTCCTTTCGGCGCGGTGATCTGCGAAGGCGTCCCGTGATCCTTCATGGTGGTGGTCATCGTCAGTTTCGGGCCGTCGCTGGGGCTCAGCTCCACCTTGATCGAGGTGACCCAGCCCCGGTCGTCGGTAGTGATCGTGAACGGCGACAGGCGTGCGCCGAGCGAGACGATGCTCGGTGCGCCAACGGGAAGGAACGACGTGGTGTCCTTGCCGTTGGGGTCGAAACGGCCCGTGTAGGTGTGCGGGTCGACGCGGTCCACCGAGACGATCGACGAGGTGAACGCCTTCAGACCGGTCGGGTCGGCCCAGTCGAAGCGCAGGAAGATATCGTCGCGCTTCACTCGCTTCAGATCGACGTGCACCCAGTCCTTGTCGTCGGACGGCCGTACGTAGCTGTCGGTGCCGATCACGATCCGGCTTCCCGCCGACGGATTTTTCCCGCCGGTGACCGAGACCGTGCTCTGGAAACGGCGCTTCTTCGGGTCGAAGGCGCCCGTGCCGGTGATCTTCTGCCCTTCGGGCAGGCCGCCGCGCACCGCGTACCGGTGCGCAACCCCCTGCGACCGCTGGAGTCCCGCGACCAACTCGGCCCGGACGTCGGGCGTCGGAGACGGCACGGCTGAGGTGGCCTGGACCGGCTTCTCGGCGCGCGTGGACTCCGCTTCAGGAGTGCATCCGGCGGTAACGAACAGACCGGCGGTCAAACCCAGCACGAGCAGGGTGGTGCTCTGTTTCATTGTGGTTCCCCCGTGAAACGCCGCCCGGTGGCGGGACGGAGGCACGATAGCGAACCTGGCCGACGCCCGGTGCCCCTCGGGGCGGCCCGGCGGAGGCGCGGCCTGTGCCGGTGGAAAGGATTGGTAACTGTGACGGCGCACTGGGCAGAATCGTCGGCCGTGACACTCGTCCTGCCGCCGCGCCTGACAGCCTCGGCTCAGAGCTTGCGCGACGCCGCTCACCGACGCGAACTACGCACCGTCCAGCTGCGCACCTTCGAGGTACCCCCCGGACTGCGTGCTGATCACCTTCATGCGGGACCGAGCTTCGCCGACGTCGTCGCACCACTGCTGGGGATCGCGCCCCTGGAGGCTGCGCCTGGCTGGCTGACTGGTCTACCCCGTGAACTCACCCGCCGCGAGATCACCCTGGTCACGATCGGCGAGGCCTACGAACTCCGTCGGCCGGCGTTCATCAAGTCCCCCAACGACAAGAACATCCCGGCGATGATCTACACCGACGGCTCCCGTCTGCCCGGCCCGGATGCCGTCGACCGGCGGACCCCAGTGCTCGTCAGCGACATCGTCGACTTCACCGCCGAGTACCGGCTGCACCTGCTCGACGCTGTCGTCCACACCGGCAGCCAGTACGCCGCGCACGGCCGGTTGCACCTCGGCCCTCCGTCGCCGGACGCGTTGGCCTTCGGCACCGACCTCGTCGCCGGGCTCGGGCACACCCTGCCCTCCGCCGTCGTCGTGGACGTAGGACTGGTCGACGGCCGCTGGGCCGTGATCGAGGCAAACGCCGCATGGGCCAGCGGCGCCTACGTAGCGGATCCAGACCTGGTCCTCGATGTCGTCCTCCGAGCGGCCGGTCCAACGGCATCGGTCACCGCCAGCGACAGACAGTTCATCCGACGGCCTCAGCTGACCATCTGACAGTCACCACCAGAACCGGGCAGCGCGTAGGGCAGGGCTACCCACCGGACTTCATGGTCGACGGGAAGCTTTCGTGAGTGCCGGCGCTGTCAACTGGTCGACTCGTGGCAGCGCCACCCGGTAAAGGTCTGATGTAATTGGAGCCCCCGGCCGGGATCGAACCGGCGACATCTCGCTTACAAGGCGAGTGCTCTGGCCAGCTGAGCTACAGGGGCGCGTGTGTCGAGGTCAGCATAGCGACTGACGTCCGGTAATCCCGATCGCGAGGCCTCCCGAGCACGGGAATCGTCAACAACCCGACGCACGCCCGTGTGCCATGGCGTCGATTGATGTCCGACCGTGCCGGAGTGACCGGAATGCGTAGGCCGTCTGTCGGGATCGGCGGCCCCTCGCCTTGGCAGCACGGTTAAACGCGTTTACGGTTCACTGACACGGACGACAACCGGGCGCCCCCGCGACCGGGCCGCCGTCCGCTGACCGGCACGGCACGTGCTGGTTGCTCCTTCACTCGGATCGTCCGGCACGTTCCTGCCGGTGAAAGGAAGCGCTTCACCATGGCTACGGTCACCTATTCCAAGGCGTCCCGGGTCTACCCGGGCCAAGAGCGTCCCGCCGTCAACGAGTTGGACCTCGAGATCGGCGACGGGGAGTTCCTCGTTCTGGTCGGCCCCTCCGGTTGCGGTAAGTCCACCAGCCTGCGGATGCTCGCCGGCCTGGAGGACGTGGACGCCGGTTCGATCTACATCGACCAGCGTGACGTCACCCACCTTCCCCCGAAGGCCCGCGACATCGCGATGGTCTTCCAGAACTACGCCCTCTACCCGCACATGACGGTGTACGAGAACATGGCGTTCGCCCTCAAGCTGCGCAAGACCTCCAAGTCGGAGATCGACCGGCGGGTCAAGGAGGCGGCCGCGCTGCTTCAGCTCGAGGAGTACCTCAGCCGTAAGCCGAAGGCGCTCTCCGGTGGTCAGCGTCAGCGTGTCGCGATGGGCCGGGCGATCGTCCGCGAGCCGCAGGTCTTCCTCATGGACGAGCCGCTGTCGAACCTCGACGCCAAGCTCCGCGTGCAGACCCGTACCCAGATCGCGTCGCTCCAGGCCAAGCTGGGCGTCACCACGGTCTACGTCACGCACGACCAGGTCGAGGCCATGACCATGGGTCACCGGGTCGCGGTGCTGCTCGACGGTGTCCTTCAGCAGGTGGACACCCCGCGGGCGCTCTACGACACCCCGGCCAACGTGTTCGTCGCCGGCTTCATGGGCTCTCCCGCCATGAACATCAAGACCGTTCCGCTGAACGAGCGGGGTGCCGAGTTCGCCGAGCTGAACATTCCGCTGACCCGGGAGCAGGTCGAGGCGGCCCGCGCCGAGGGTGGCGACGGCAAGGTCACCGTGGGCTTCCGCCCGGAGGACTGCGAGCTGGTCAGCCCGACCGAGGGCGGCATGCCGGTCGTGGTCGAGCTGGTCGAGGACCTCGGTTCGGACGCCAACGTCTACGGCCACGCCGCGCTGGGTGGCAACTCGGAGCGCTTCGTCGTCCGCACCGACCGGCGCAACATGCCGAACATGGGTGACACCGTGTTCGTCAGGCCGGTCGCCGGCCGCAGCCACGTCTTCCACGCCGCCACCGGTGGCCGGATCTGACGTAACGCCGTACCGACAGGGGCGGTCCGCTTCGGCGGGCCGCCCCTTCGTCGGTACCGGCGGGGGTTGTCACCCTGTGGAGCCAGCGCGGGGATGGCTCTGTGGAGTGATCCGGCAGGGGCGATGACGTTCGTACCGTCACGGTATTCCGAAGCCGAGGAGACGCCGTGTCCGCCATCGCCACCGCCCACCCGACCGTCCGGAGCCGGCCGCACCGGATCGCCCGCCTGGCTGCCCGCAGCCTCGTCTACTGCGCGACGCTGGTCCCGGTCGCCGTACTCACGCTGGTGACCGCCCCGCTGGGCGGAGCCGACGCCGCCGTCACACGCTGGCGGGCCCTGCGTACCGGACTGCTCGGGATGCCACCGACGGCCGTGCCCGGCCGGCGGCCCGGCACGGTCGCGGTGCTCGGCCACGCGCTGCTCAGCCTGCTCGTGGGTGCCGTGGCCCTGCTGCCACTCGGCGTGCAAATGCTGATGGTGCTGCGGGGCGTGCTGTACGGCGTGGTGGACCCGGGGCCGTACGACAATTCCTGGGGTGGTCCGACCCGGGCCGGCGCGTGGCTGGCGCACTTCCTGGTCGGCCTGCCGATGACCGCCGCCGGTCTGGCCGCCCTGATCGGCATCGCCGCCGTGCACCAGCGGCTGACCCGACGCCTGGACGGCGAGCGCGGCCCGCTCTGGTTGCTCCCGACCGTGCTGCTGATGGCGCTCGCCGGTGCGCTGCTCTTCGTCGCGTGGACCCGTCAGATCTGACCACGAAGGCCCCCTCCCGCGCTCGGCGGGAGAGGGCCTTCGTCGACGTGCTCTACAGCTCGACGGAGCGCCGGCGGGCGACCTCGGCCAGGGCGACCGCCGCCGCCACGCTGGCGTTGAGCGACTCGACCTCGGAGATCATCGGAATGCTGACGGTCAGGTCGCAGGTCTCCCCGACCAGGCGGGAAAGGCCACGCCCCTCGGAACCGACCACCACCACCAGCGGACCGACAGCGGCCTCCAGGTTGTAGAGGTCGGTGTCGCCGTCGGCGTCCAGGCCGACGACCATGAAGCCGGCGTCCCGGCACGCCTTCAGCGACCGGGTCAGGTTGGTCACCTGCGCCACCGGCACCCGCGCGGCCGCGCCGGCACTGGTCCGCCAGGCGGTCGCGGTGATCCCGGCGGCACGACGCTCGGGTACGAAGACACCCTGCGCGCCGAACGCGGCAGCCGACCGGATGACGGCACCCAGGTTGCGCGGATCGGTGACACCGTCCAGCGCGACCAGCAGCGGAGCCTGCTGCTCCAGGGCAGCGGCGACCATGTCCTCGAACGGCTGGTACGCAAACGGCGGCACCTGCAACCCGACGCCCTGGTGCAGCACCCCGCCGGTCATCCGGTCCAGCTCGGCCCGGCTGATCTCCAGGTTGGCAATGCCCCGGTCGGCGGCGGTCCGGATGATCTCGTTGATCCGGTCGTCCATGTCGATGCCCTGAGCGGTGTAGAGCGCCGTCGCCGGCACGTTGGCGCGCAGCGCCTCCAGCACCGGGTTACGCCCGACCAGCAGCTCCGGGGTGTCCTTGGACGGGTTGGACTTGCGCCCCGGGGTGACCCGGGGGCCGGACCGTCCGGTGGGCTTGCCGCCCCGTCCGCCGGTGGCACCCCGACCGACCGGTACGCCCCGACCGCCGCCCCGACCCCAGGTGGTGTCCTTGCTACCGGGCTGACCGATCTTGGGGGCACGCCCCTCCTCGGCCGCCGCGCGGCGCTCCTTGTCCTGCTTCCAGGCGGTGCGCTGGGGCAGCTTCTCAGTGCCCGAGTAGCCCTTGTGCCACGGCCGCTCGTCCGCGGGCAGGGTGCGGCCCCGCCCGGCCAGCGAGTCCTTGTTCTTGCCGCCGGTGCCCTTGGGGGCGCTTGCCTTCGACGTCAGTCGCCGGCCACGGCGCTGCGAGTTGCCGGCCATCAGTCCTGCTCTCCAATAGTCCAACGGGGGCCCTGGGGGGTGTCCTCGACCACCACGCCGGCCAGCTTGAGCTGGTCACGTACCGCGTCCGCGGCGGTCCAGTCCTTGCGGCCCCGAGCCTGCGCGCGCTGCTCCAGGGCCAGCGCGATCAGGGAGTCCACCACGGTACGAAGATCGTCCGATCGGCCGCCACCGGTCCAGGCCGGGTCGAGGGGGTCGATCCCGAGAATATCCAGCATTGCCCGCACCACGGCCAGGGTGGTGCGGACGGTCACATCGTCGCCGACGCTCAAGGCGGTGTTGCCGTCCCGAATGTGCTGTTGCAGCACGGCCAGCGCGGCGGACGTGTTGAGGTCGTCGTTCATCGCCGCGACGAAGCCGGCGGGCAGCTCACCGAGCTGCCCGGCACCGACCCGCTCGGTGGCCCGCTGCACGAAACCCTCGATCCGCCGGTACGCGGTGGCCGCGTCGCGCAGCGAATCCTCCGAGTAGTCGATCACCGAGCGGTAGTGCGCGGCGGCGTAGTAGTAGCGCAGTTCCACCGGCCGCACCCCGAGCGAGTCCACGTACGCCAGGTCCAGAGCGTTGCCGGCGGACTTGCCCATCTTGGCCCCGCCGATGCTCAGCAGCCCGTGGTGCACCCAGTAACGGGCGAACGGCAACCCGGCCGCATTGGACTGGGCGATCTCGTTCTCGTGGTGCGGGAACGTCAGATCCAGGCCACCGCCGTGAATGTCGAACTCCGGGCCGAGATAGCGCCAGCACATCGCCGAGCACTCGATGTGCCAGCCCGGACGGCCCAGCCCCCACGGTGACGGCCAGTAGGCGTCCGCCGGCTCGTCCGGTTTGGCGCCCTTCCACAGCGCGAAGTCACGCGGATCCCGCTTGCCCCGGTCCGGGGCGTCCCCGGCGGACTGCATGGCGTCCGGGGACTGACCCGACAGCGACCCGTACGCCGGCCAGGACGCCACGTCGAAGTAGACGTCACCGGAGCCGTCACTCGCCGGGTACGCGTGCCCGTCGGCGATCAACTTCGTGATCAGCTCATGCATCTCGGGGATGTGCCCCGTGGCGCGCGGCTCATAGGTGGGCGCCAGCACGTTCAACGACCGGTACGACTCGGCGAGCAGCAGCTCGTTGGCGTACGCGATCGACCAGAACGGGCGGCCCTGCTCACCGGCCTTGACCAGGATCTTGTCGTCGATGTCGGTGAGGTTACGGATGAAGGTGACCTCGTAGCCGGCGGCCAACAGCCAGCGGCGCAGCACGTCGTAGTTGACGCCGGAGCGAAGGTGACCGATGTGCGGCGGCGCCTGGAGGGTGAGACCACACAGGTAGACCCCCACCTTGCCGGCTTCCCGCGGGACGAAGTCCCGCACCGATCGGGTGGCGGTGTCATACAGGCGTAGCGTCACCGTACAAGGGTAGCTGTCCGTGCCTTTCCGGGTCCGCCGGTGCCGGGTCGTACGCTGCCAGGCGTGGATGCGACCGCACGCTCCGGTGGCTCCGGTGACCCGCCAGCCAACCCCACCGCCCCCGCCGACCCGGCCCTCGGGCGGGCCTCCGGACCGGCCGACCCGATTTTCGGGCGGGCCTCCGGCTCGACCGAAGCGGCCTTCGGGCCGGCTGACGGTGGCGCGGGGCGGGCCGACGCGGTCGTGGGGCGGGGCGGGGAGACGTCGCAGACGCTGGACCGGGGTCTGCGGCTGCTGCACCTGGTCGCCGACGCCCCTGGCGGCCTGACCGTCACCGAGGCCGCGAATCGGCTCGGCATCGGCCGGGCCGCCGTCTACCGGCTGGTCAGTGCGCTGACCGGGCACGGCATGCTGCGCCGCGACGAAGCCGGTCGGCTGCGCCTCGGTGCCGGGTTGCTGCACCTGGCCCGACGCGCTCAGCCACTGCTCGCCGAGGGCGCGCTGCCCGCGCTACGCCGTCTCGCCGAGCAGGCCGGCGCGACCGCACACCTGACCGTCGTCGAAGGTGGAGAGGGCGTCGCTCTGGCCGTGGTCGAGCCGAGCTGGACGTCGTTCCACGTCGCGTACCGGGCCGGGGCACGGCATCCACTGGATCGGGGAGCCGCCGGGCGGGCCATCCTGGCCGGCCGGGCCGGGGTGGCGGAGCCGGTGAGCAGCAGCGGGGAGTTGCAGTCCGGGGCGTACGGGGTGGCCGCGCCGGTGCTCGGCGTACCCGGCTTGGAGGCCAGCGTGGGCGTGGTCGCGCTCGCCCCGCTGGACGTCAACACGATCGGCCCCCAGGTGCTGGCCGCCGCTCGAGCCATCACCACCGCCCTCAGCTGACCCCCCGGCCGCCGCCCCGCCCCGCGCCACCTCACCGCCCCGCGCCACCCCACCGCCGCGCGCCATGGCTTGATCGACTCGGGTTCACGAAAGTCGCGGTATCCCAAGGCCAACGACCGCCCGACTTTCAGAAACGCGAGTGGATCACAGCCCCTCAGCGGCCCAAGTGCCTGATCAGTGGGTGGATCCGGCCGGTCCATAGCACGATCGGCAGGCGGATTCCTGGTTGTCCACAGGTCCGGCGGCACGCGCAGGCCGGGTTGTCCACAGGGGTTTCGATGGTCGACCGGTGGTCGGCAGGCTGCTCGGTATGCCACCACGTCCGCATCGCCCCGATGCCCTGACCTGGCAGGTCTTCCGCGGCTCCGACGCTGTCCGGGACGGCCTGCTCACCGAACATCAGTTGCGCAGCTCCGCCTGGGTGCGGTTGCGCCACGACATCTACGCCGACTCGCGGCTGGACCGGGACCATGCCCTCATGTGTCGCGCCGCCCTGCTCCGGCTACCGCCCGGAGTGGTGGTCGGCGGCCCGTCCGCCGCCTACCTGCACGGCGTCCAACACGCCGCGAGCTTCACCGACGATGTGCACGTCCTCGTGCCCCGATCGCTGCGGGTCGGCCCCCAGCGCGGCCTCAGCGTGCACGTCAACGCCATCACACCGCTCATGGCGAGCGAGCTGGCGGAGCCGGCCGCGCCCCCACCAAACACAGGACGACTGCCAGGCACAAGACAACCATCAGCCGCAGGCCGACCACCGGACGCCGGCCGACCACCGGACGCCGGCCGACCACCGGACGCCGGCCGACCACCGGACGCCGGCCGACCACCGGACGCCGGCCGACCACCAGGCACAGGCCGACCGCCGGACGCAGGCCGACCGCCAGGCACAGGACGATTGCCAGGCACAGGACGATTGCCAGGCACAGGACGATTGCCAGGCACAGGACGATTGCCGGACGCAGGGCGTCCGTTGGGCGCTGGAAACCCACGTGATGCAGCGCGGCCTACGGAAGCAGGGCGCCCACCTGCCGGCGGAATGTCACCGCGCCCAGCACGACACCTGTCCCGCCCGGCCGCCGTTCCCGTCGGAGCAGGGGGCATGGTGGCGGCCAGTCGGGGCGATGGGTGGGCGGCGGCCAGCACGTTCAGGCCCAGGGAGCGGGACCTCCCGATCCCCCGGTCCGATCCCGGGCGGGCCGCCTGGGAGACGGCCGTCTGGCTCGACCCGGTCCGGGCGGTCGCCATCGTCGACTCGCTGCTCGGGCAGGGGCTGGCCGATCGCGACACCCTGGCCGCCGTGGCTGCCAGCAATGCTGACCGGCCGGGTGGACGACGAGCCCGCTGGGTGTTCGACCTGGCCGACGGCGGAGCCGAGTCTCCGCCGGAGTCACACCTACGCGTGCGGTTGGTGCTGGGCGGGCTACCGCGCCCAGCGGTTCAACATCCGATACGCCTGCCCGTCGGCGTTGTTCTGCACTCGGATCTGGCCTGGCCGCAATATCGGGTAGCGGTCGAGTACGACGGGACGTGGCACTCCGACGCGGAGCAGCTGCACCGCGACCGCCGTCGGCTGAATCAGCTGGTCGGCGCGGGTTGGCTGGTCCTGCACGTGACCAGTCGACGGCTGCACGGCGAGTTCCCGGCGGTGCTTCGAGAGGTACGCAACGCGCTGGTCAGCCGCGGATGGCGACGGGGGTCGCCCAGTTGACCATGATCATCTCGGGTTTCTGGAAACCGCGCCATCCTTCAGGCACCGACACCGCGCCTTCAAGAAACCCGAGTCGATCATGACCGAGGCCGAACGCCGGGCCTCGGAAGCCGGGCCTGGGACGGCGAGCACCAGGCTCGGACGACGACGGCCGTGGCCAGAACGACAGGCCCCGACGACGGCAGGGCCCGGTCGACAGGCCCCGACGAGCACAGGGCCAGCACGACAGGCCCGAACGACCGCATGGCCAGGACGAGAGGCCAGGACGACCGCAGGCGAAAACGACAGGCCCCGACCAGCACTGGGCCCACGACGACAGGGCCACGACGAGCACAGGGCCAAAACGACAGGCCCGGACGACCGCAGGGCCCGGTCGACGAGTGTCGACCGGGCCCCGGAGGGTGGTGGCGGTTGGGCCACCTCCGCAGCGCAATGTGCGTTACGGGCGGGCGTTCGGCTTGAGCGGGGTCTTCACCGCCGAGTAGGCGTCGACGATCCCGTAGCCGTAGAAGCCGTTGAAGTTGACCCCACCGGCGCAGTACGCGTCGTAGGTCTCGTCCCGGCCCTCGTTGCGGTACTGCTGGAGGCGCGGCTCCGGGCACGCGTGCTCGGCGGCCGTGCGGTAGAGGTGCTGCTCGACCTGGTCCGGCGACATCCCGAAGCCAGTCCGACCCTGCGCCTTGCCGTACCGGCTGACGATCAGCGCAGCGACACCTGCGGCGTGCGGGGACGCCATCGAGGTGCCCTGCAGGTACGTGTAGTAGCCGCACTCACCGTTGGCCTTGCACTGCTTGAAGACCGAATCCTCGAAGCCGGCGACGATGTTGCCGTCAGCGTCGACCGATCCTTCCTCCTGAAGCACATGCTTCGGGTACGAGGAGAGGATCAGGTTGGCGTCGGTACGGAAGGTGTCGGTGCCGAAGCCGTCCCGGAACCAACCACCCGGCGCGGCGACCGAGATCTGCTCGGTGCCGTAGTTGGAGAAGTCCGACTTCTTGCCGGACGGGCCGACCGACGACACGCCGATCACGTGCGGGCCCTCGGTGGGCAGATCCCAGCAGCTCTCGTTGTCGATCGGTCGCGGGTACGGGTCCGCGCCGTAGTCCGGGCTCGTGACGTCGGTACGCGGTGCGCCCAGGTCCTCGTTGTTGTTGCCGAGCGCACCGACGAGGGTGACGCCCTTGTTGTGCGCGAAGACCAGCGCCCGCTTCATCGCCTTGATGATGGCCCGCTGCTCGGCCTGGTCCTCGGGCGAGTCGGCCGGGTTGGCGGTGCAGTTGTAGAGCCACGGGTCGACGTAGAACGACATGTTGACCACGTCGATCCCGGACCGGCCGGCGTAGACCAGGGCGTTGACCACCGGGTCGAGGAAGAAGTAGCCGGAGTCCTGGCCACCCTTGAGCTCGACCAGCGAGACGTTCGGGGCGACACCGGAGAGGCCGAAGCCGTTGGCCGCGGCGCCGATGGTGCCGGCCACGTGGGTGCCGTGCCCGCCGTCGTCGGTGCCGACCGGGTCGAGGCAGCTCGCCACCTCGCAGGGGCCGTCCACGTCGGTCAGGTCGGGCGCGAAGTTGCGCGACAGCGACCAGTTGAAGTTCGGCGCGATGTCCGGGTTGCTGGCGTCGACGCCGGTGTCCAGTACGCCGACGGTCACCCGACGGTCGCCCGGCTCGATCTTGCGGGCCTTGTCGGCCCGGATCATCTCCAGGCCCCACAGCTTGTCGTCGAGCGGGTCGAGCTTGGCGCCCTTCTTGGCAGCACCGGCAGCACCGGCACGAGCGCCGGCAGCGGCCCGCAGGTGCTCCTGCTCGACCCGGTCCAGCTTCGGCTTGCGGCCGATGGCCTTCTGCTCGGCGGCGCCGATCAGCGTCGGCGCGGCGGTCGCCCTGGCCGCGAAGTCGGCCCGGTCGCTGCTGACCTGGAACATGCCGACCTCGTCGGACCGCGACACCACAGTGCCGCCAGCTGCCTTGATGGCGGCGACGGCCGTGTCGGCGGCGACGCCATCCTCGGCGACGACGGTGAAGGTGCGGGAGTCGCTCGGCGCGGCGTTGGCCGGAACACCCAACCCCGTAGCCGTAAGTGCCAGCACTGCCGCGGTCGCGACCGTACGGGCGGTGAAGCGCTTGCTCACCACATCGGATCCTCTCGTTGAGGGACGTGGCAGCCATCACACAACACCGGGTCGGAATACGCCAGCTGAACGCCCGTTATGGCCGTGAATTCCTCCACTTAGACACGCGCATCGGCCACGCCGGCACGCGCACCGAGAGCACCGTCCGAGTCGACGCGCAGACCTGCGAGCGCGGCCGGCAGGTCAGCCATGCTCGACACCTCGGCGTCGGGCGTACCGCCCGGCGGGCGAGGCAGACCGAGCCGGTTCAACCACACCGATCGCAGGCCGGCCCGCTGAGGTGCCACCACGTCGTGCTCCCAGGAGTCACCGACGTACACGATCTGCCCGGCCGGCACCCCGGCCGCCGCGACCACGGCTGCGTAGAACTCTGGGGCCGGCTTCTTGGGCAGGCCGTTCTCGTGCGCGTACAACTCGAAGGCGAACTCGCCGGTGAGCCCGCACCGTTCGGCGCGGCTGTTGCCGTTGGTGGCGAAACCCAGGGTGTACCGGCCGCGCAGCGTGGCCAGCGCCGGTGGCACGTCCGGGAACGGCCGGGTGAGGGCGAACCGGCGGGCGAAGAAGAGGTCCGCGATCTCGTCCAGGTGGTCGGCCAAATCGGCGCGGGTCAGCGACCGGGCCAGCGCGGCGCGCCGGATCTCCATCACCGGGGCAGCCGTCAGCTCGCCGAAGACCGCGTCCCAGTCCGACTCCAGCTCAGCGAGTGTCACGCCGGCCGCCGCCGGGGTGCGTCGCCGCATCTCGTCGAGGACGGCCACCAGCCCGCCGGTCACCGCGGGACGCAGGTCCAGCAGCGTCTCGTCAGCGTCGAACACCACAGTCGTCAGCACGACGCCACTCTCTCACCGACCGCCAAGCCCAACGACCGCCAAGCGAACCGACCGTCCAACACAGCGGCCGGACGCACCAACATCGGTGCACCGCCCAGCACCACCGACCGCGAACCTCACCGACCGTCGAGCGCCAGCTCTGGCTCGGGCGAGGCCGCCGCCGGTGCGGCCGTCGAGGGCGAGCCGCGCAGCTCGTCGAGGCGCACCAGGGCGACGCCGGCGACGATCAGCGCACCGCCGAACAGTTGCCACGCCGTGGGCAACTCGTCGAGGAACAGCCACGCGATCAGCACCGCGAACAGCACCTCGGTCAGTCCGACGAACGACGACAGCCGGGGACCGAGGATGCGGGTGCCGGCGATCCCGGCGAGGTACGCGATGACGGCGGCCACCAGCGAGAGCCCGGCGATGGGTACCAACCAGCTGGTGGGCTGCCCGGCGAAGGTGACCTCGCCGAAGGTCGCGTGCAGCGGCAGCAGACCGGTCAGCCCGATGAGGAGCAGCACGGCGGCGCCGACGGCCATGCCGCCGCTGGCCATGGTGACCGAGGGCAGTCGGGGGTCGACCCGACCGGCGAGCACGAAGTACCCGGCCAGGCCGAACGCCGCGCCCAGCCCCCAGAGCACGCCCACCGGGTGGAAGTCGGCGGTGCCGGCGAGGTCGAGCACGAACGCCAGCCCGGCCAGCGCGGCCACCGACCCGGCGATGGTGAGCCGGCGGGGCGGCTGCCCGTGCCGCAGCCACATCCAAACCACGACGAGGATGATGCCGAGGTATTCCAGCAGCAACGCGACGCCGACCGGCAGATAGCGCACGGCATTGAAGAAGCACACCTGGGCCAGCGCCACCCCGAGGAGCCCGAACATCCCGATGGCGGTGGCGTTGCTCCGCAGCACGTGCCACTTGCCCCGCAGCGCCAGCAGGGCGGGGATCACCAGCACCAGGGCGGCCACGCCGACCCGGGCGATCACCGCGGACTCGGCCGACCATCCGGCCGCGATGAGTGATCGCGCGAAGGTGCCGGAGGTGGCGAAGGTGACTGCGGAGAGCAGCGCCAACCCGACACCGGCAGCAGGTCGTGAGTGCATGTCGCGCTCCTCGGAAAGGGCACCGTGTCATGAGCAAACTATCCTTGTGCTGATGACGCTAGGCGGAGGCCATGACAGGAGTCAAGTTGCTATTCGCTCATGACACTGAGTGTTCGCTGATCGCCGCCGCCGCGCTGGTCAACACCGCGGGCCGCAACGGCGAGTTGCTGCCCGACATCGCGGCGCTGGACGCGTTCTTCGTCCGCCACTCCTACAGCGGGCGGCACGAGCACACCGACGCCGAGTTGCGGGCCGTCCGGGAGTTGCGGCCCCAGCTGCGCCGCATCTGGTACGCCGAACCACCCGAGATCGTCGCCGTGGTCAACGGCCTGCTGCTGGAGCACAAGGCGCTGCCGCAGCTGATCGAGCACGACGACGAGCCGTACCATCTGCACGCCGTGCCCCGCGACGCCCCACTCGCGACGCGCATCGCGGTGGAGGCGGCGATGGCCATCGCCGACCTGGTCCGCGCACGGGAGCTGAGCCGGCTGCGCATCTGCGAATACCCGGATTGCGACAACGTGGTGGTCGACCTGTCCCGCAACCGGTCCCGACGGTTCTGCGAGGCCGGCTGCGGCAACCGCGCCGCGGTGACCGCCTACCGCGCCCGCCGGGCGGCCGGCCGATCCTGACCGGCGGTCGCCCACTCGTCGGCCCGCAGCTCGTACTCCACCTCGCCCTGCTCGGTGCCCGGGATCGGGTCGTCGAACTCGACGTGGAACGTCCGCACGTAACGCAGCCCCACCTTCGCCATCACCCGCCGGGACCGGTCGTTGACAGTCATCGTCTCGGCCCAGACCCGACGCACCCCGATCGTGTCGAAGGCGTACCGGACCAGCGCCCGCGACCCCTCGGTGGCCAGCCCTCGCCCCCACGTCGCGCGGCGCAGCCGGTAGCCCAACTCGGCCTCGGCGCCGTCCTCCGACGGATCCAGCGCGAACCAGCCCAGGAACTCACCGGACTCCCGATCGTGCGCCGCCCACCTACCCAGCCCGGGATGCCTGTCGTACTGGGCCAGCAGCCTCGGCAACTGCTCATCGCGCACGGTGGCCAGCGGGGTCGCGACGCCGCCGGTGAGGAAACGCATCACCTCGGGGTCGCTGTCCAACTCGACCAGCGCGTCCACGTCAGCCATCGTCAGCCGCCGCAACCGCAACCGCTCGGTCTCCGCCGGCACACCCGCCCCGTCGTCACCCATGGCCCGGATCATCCCGCCGCCCCGGTGACGCCGTCGACCCGTTTACCCGAGCCACCCAAGATCCGCGCAACGTCGGGGAAACTGCTGCCTCAGGCCGCGCCGAGGCAGCAGTTTCCCAGAAGTTGCGCCGAAACCCGACCGCCGTCGCGGGCGAGGCGGTCGCGTCAGCGCGGGAGCGCGGCCACGAAGAGCCGCCAGGAGTACGCGTCGACAACGAGCACGGGTCCGCCCGAGTCCTTACTGTCGCGCACCCCGACCACGTCCCCCAGATTCGTCGCCACCTCGACGCACTGGTCGTTGGAACCACTCCGGCTGCTCTTACGCCACCGGGCTCGGGTCAACTCCACGACTCCGCCACTTCCCTCAGCAACTCGATCGACTCCTGCGGTGGCAGCGCCTGCCCGAGGGTAGCTTCCCAGGTCCGTTGTAGACGCAACAGATCCGCAGGCCGATCGAGTTCTTGGCCGCCGATCTGGCCACCAAGGTAGGCAAGATCGCTGTGGTCAGCCACGGTGGCAACGATGAACGGGCCGTTCAGGCCGGGATACTCCTCGGCCGAGCGGGGCACCACATGGAGTTGAACCCGCGGATGCTCGGTCGACAAGCGCGCCAGGTGCAGCGCTTGCTCGCACATCACCTTCCGACCGCCGACCCGTCGCCTCAGCACCGACTCGTCAAGCACCGCCACCACGTGCGGCGGGCGATCCCCGTAGAGGACCCGCTGGCTGTCCATCCGGTCCGTCAGCCGACGCTCAACCTCGTCGGCATCGAGCAGTCGGTCCGACTCGAAGATGGCGCGGGCATAGCCTTCGGTTTGCAGCAGCCCAGGGACGTGCAGCGGGTCGAACCATCGCAGGGCTCGCGCCTCCGCGAGGATCGCACGCCAGCCCCGCAGCCAGGGCTGCGTCCGGTCCAGGCTGACCAGTTCGGTGGACATCCGGCCAAAGAGGCCGCCGGTCTCGAGAGCCCGGTCGACCAGTTCCAGGTACTTGGCGGTGGGCGGCTGCTGGCCCAGCTCGACGGCGCTGACCATCGACGCCGAGTAGTTGACCGCCTTGGCCAACTCGTCCTGGCTCCAGCCGCGCCGCGCCCGCGCCCGGCGCAGCTCCGCGATCAGGAACGCCGCCGCCGTCATCTGTCCATCGGCCATGCCCAGCCACTCTCCAACCCGCCGACGATCAACTCCAGCCGACCAACAGAGCCGGCGCGGCCCGGGAACAGGGCAGCTACGACAGGTGGGTCGAACCCTTCCGACCGTAGTCGTCCGATCACCAGACTGTGAAGCGCGGCACCGCTCCCCGTCCCCCGGGCCCGGCGGCACCGCACGGGACCGCCCGCTCCCCCGTGCCGGGCGGTCCCACCCCCGACAGACCACCCAAGATCGCGCTCGATCCTGGATCTAGTGGGGTCCCGGCGGGGCGGAAGCCACTACATCAAGGATCGAGCACGATCTTGCGGTGCGAAGCGAGATCAACGGGGGAAGATCCGCGCAACATCGGGGATGTTGCTGCCTCGCGCGTCCCGGAGGCAGCAACATCGGGGAAGTTGCTCGGATCTTGGCGCGGGGCGCGGGCGCAGGGCGCAGGGCGCGGGGCGCTGGCGCGGGGCGCTGGCGCAGGGCGCAGGGGCGCGGGGTGATGCCACACACGAGTCAGCTCGAAAGGACTTCAACACCATGTCCCCGACCGCCCCGGACGACCGCGCGACGACGCCCTGTCGACCGCACCTGCCGTTGCGCCCGCTCTGGCTCTGCCGGGTCTGCGCCGCACCGTGGCCGTGCCCGGTCGCCCGACTCAGTCTGCGCCAGGAGTACGCGCACGACCAGGCCGGGTTGAGCGTCTACCTGTGCACGGTCCTACTCGACGCGGCGGCCGACCTGTACCGGCTCAACCCGCACGACGGCCCGGACCCGGCCGCACTGTTCGCCCGATTCCTCGGCTGGGCCAGACCACGACACCTGCGCTGAGCAGGGCCGGGCAGGCAGGGCAGGCGGGCAGGGGCAAGGCAGGCAGGCAGGGCAAGCAGCGGCAGCGGCAGCGGGCGGATCAGGGGTGGGTCATGCGGAGTAGGTCCAGGATTTCGTCGAGCTGGGTCTCGGTGAGCTTGCCGGAGTCGACATGCCCTCGGGAGATCACCACCTCACGGATCGAGGTCTGCTTGGCCAGCGCCTCCTTGGCGATGGACGCGGCCTCGTCGTACCCCAGGTAGCGGTTGAGTGGGGTGACGATCGACGGCGAGCCCTCGGCGTACGCCAGACAGACCTCGGCGTCCGCGACCAGGCCGACCACCAGCCGGTCGGCGAAGAGCCGGCTCACCGCGGAGAGCAGCCGGATCGACTCCAGCAGATTGCGGCCCATCACCGGGAGCATCACGTTCAGCTCGAAGTCACCCTGCGAACCGGCGAAGGTGACTGTCGCGTCGTTGCCGATCACCTGGGCGCAGACCTGCCGCATTGCCTCGGCGACCACCGGGTTGACCTTGCCCGGCATGATCGACGAGCCGGGCTGGAGGTCGGGGATGCGCAGTTCACGGAGACCGGCCCGGGGGCCGGAACCCATCCAGCGGATGTCGTTCGCGATTTTGTAGAGGCCCACGGCGATGGTCCGCAGTTGCCCCGACGTCTCCACCAGCGCGTCGCGGGCGCCCTGCGCCTCGAAGTGGTTGCGCGCCTCGGACAATGGCAACCCGGTCGACTCGCGCAGCCTGCCGATCACGGCGGCGGCGAAACCGAGCGGGGTGTTGATCCCGGTACCCACGGCGGTGCCGCCCAGCGGCAGTTCGGCGAGCCGGGGCAGCGGGCCCTCCAGCCGTTCGATGCCGTAGCGGACCTGGGCGGCGTACCCACCGAACTCCTGGCCGAGGGTGACCGGCGTGGCGTCCATCAGGTGCGTACGCCCGGCCTTGACCACCGTCTCGAACTCCGCCGCCTTGGCCTCCAACGCCGTGGCGAGGTGGTTCAGCGAGGGCAGCAGGTCCTCCACGATGAACTGGGTAGCGGCCAGGTGGATCGACGACGGGAACACGTCGTTGCTCGACTGGGAGGCGTTGACCTGGTCGTTCGGGTGCACCGGCGCGCCCAGCTCACGGCTCGCCAGGGTGGCGATCACCTCGTTGGCGTTCATGTTCGACGACGTGCCCGAGCCGGTCTGAAACACGTCCACCGGGAACTGGTCGTCGTAACCACCGTCGGCCACGTGGGCGGCGGCGGCGGCGATGGCGGCGGCCACGTTCGCGTCGATCACGCCCAGCTCGCCGTTGACCTCGGCCGCCGCGCCCTTGATCTGGGCGAGGGCCTTGATCTGGGCCGGTTCGAGGCCCCGGCCGGAGATCGGGAAGTTCTGCACCGCACGCTGGGTCTGCGCCCGCCACAGCGCCTCGGCGGGCACCTCCACCTCGCCCATCGAGTCGCGTTCGATCCGGTAACCGGTCGCCTCTGGAGTCGTCACGCGTACCATCCTGCCGCGCCCGTCGCCGAACCGCAGATGATCCGTCAGCCCAACTCGGCGAGCAGCCGCTCCACCTCGTGCCGGTCCGGCACGTCGATCTGCCGGTACAGGGACAGCGCCCGGGTCAGGTGCGCGCGGGCCGCCGTCGGGTCGCCCGTCCGCAGGCACCGGCCGATGCCCTCCAGCGCCCGGCCCTGCTCGTAGCGAGCGCCCAGCTGGGTCGCGTCGGCGAGTACCCGGCGGTACAGGTCGAGGGCACTTGTCACATCGCCCTGGGCCAGGATGGCCCGGGCCAGCAGGTTGCGCGAGCCGCACTGGGCGACGCGGTCCCCCACCTCGGTCATCGCGACGAGCGCCGAGCGGTGCAGGTCAGCCGCCAACTCCGGACGGCCGGCCTCGCGTTCCATCATCCCGATCTCGTTCAATACCTCGCCTTCGCCGAACCGGGCGCCCACCTGCCGTTTCAGGCGCAGCGCCGCCCGCAGCAACCGGCCGGCAGGCCCCACGTCACCCATCCGGTGCCGGGCCATCCCGAGGTGCCCGATGGCGTTGGCGATGCGGCGCGGGTCGCCGATCTCGCGGGCGACAATCAGGTGCTTGCGGGCCGTGAACACCGCCTCGTCGAGCCGACCCCACAGCAGCAAGCTCAACGACAGGTTGTTGAGTTCGTTCGCCAGCGCGTCGTTGTCGCGCATCCGGGTCGCCAGCGCCCGGGAGACGTCGTAGGCATCCCGGGCCCGCTGAAATTCGAAGTTGGCGCCGTACGAGGTGCCCAGGTTGACGAGGGTGTTGCGGACTTCGCGATGCAGACCGAGCCGACGGAAGATGTCGAGCGACATCTCCATCACCCGGATCGACTCGGGAAAGTTGCCCAGCCGGTAGTGGGCCGAGGCGAGATAGTTGAGCAGCGTCGCCATCGCCCTCTCGTCACCCAACTCCTCCGCGGCGCGCAGTCCGACACGGTGCGTCTCGATCAGCTCGTCGAGACGGCCGCTCTCGAACTGGGCGTACCAGCACGCCCTGGTCAACTGCCAGCAGTAGTGAAGGAACCTCTCCGTTTCGGCCAGGCGGACCAGGGCGGGCCACAGGGCCACGTTCTCGTCGAGCCAGGCTCCGCCCTGCTCGGCGACGGTCGCGGCCAGGTCGGCGCGGAGCGGCTCGCCCGCCACAAGCAGCGGCCGAGAGGCGGAGAGTTCCCGCTTACGGGCGATCGTCATGGCGACCTGCAGGTGGTGATCGAGTAGACGCTCGATGCCATCCCGGCGCTCCACCGCCCGGTCCGGGTGAGCTATCAAGGTCCGGGCGTACTCGCGGACCAGGTCGTGCAACCGGTACCGATCCTGCTCCACCTCCTCCACCAGGTGCGCGTCGACCAACTCGTCCAGCAGATCCTGCGCACCAGGGAGGGACAGCTCGGCGAGGACGGCGGCGACCGAGGTGTCGAACCGTACGCCCGGGTGCAGGCCCAGCAGCCGGAACGCGCGCTGCGCCGATGGCGACACCTGGGCGTACGACAGGGCGAAGGCCCGCCCGACGGACCGTTCACCCGCTTCGAACTCGGCCAACGGATCGGGTCGGCTCGACAGCCGCTCCGCGAGGTCGGCGATGCGCCAGTGGGGCCGATGGGCCAGTCGAGCGCCGGCCAGCCGGATGGCGAGCGGTAGGTGCCCGCAGCGGCGGACGACCTCGGCTGCCGCCTCCGGTTCGGCGGCGACCCGGTCGGGACCGACCACCCGCCCCAGTAGTTCGACCGCCTCGTCCGGGTCGAGCACCGGCAGCGAGAATGGTCGTCCCTCGTCCACACCCACCAGCCGGCGACGGCTGGTGACCAGGACCAGACAGTGCGAGCCGTTGGGCAGCAACGGTGTCACCTGGTCGGCGGTGGCGGCGTTGTCCAACACCAGCAGGGCCCGCCGGCCGGCCAGTTCCGTGCGCCAGAGCGCCAACCGGTCGTCCTGGTTCGTCGGCACCCGGTCGGCAGGCACACCGAGCTGCCTCAGGAGGGTGGCCACCGCCGCGGACGCCGTCAACGGGGCGCGTTCGCTGTGGCCGTGCAGATCGATGTAGAGCTGGGCGTCCGGATAGTTGTCCACGAGTGCGGTGGCGACGTGCACCGCCAGCGTGGTCTTGCCGCTACCGGCCATACCGTCGATAAGCTGGATCCGCGCGCCGGCCTCCACATCCTTGACCAGGCGGGCCAGCGTCTGCTGGCGACCGGTGAAGTCGCCGATCGCCCGGGGCAGCGAGCGAACCGGAGCGATCGGCCGCGCTTCCCGACCGGCCAGGGCCAGGTCGCCGGCGAGTACGCGCTGGTGCAGCTCCTGCAACGCGGCGCCCGGCTCGATGCCCAGCTCGTCGGCGTAGAACCGCCGGCCCTCCCGGTAGACGGCGAGCGCGTCGGCCTGCCGACCGACAGAGGACAGCGCCAGCATCAGTTGGCCGCGCAGACGCTCCCGCAGCGGATGCTGATCGACGCTCTCGGTCAGCTCCTCGATCAGCTCCGCAGCCCGCCCGAGGCGCAGCTCGACGTCGACACACTCCTCCAGCGCGGTGAGACGCTGCTCGTCGAGCGTCTGCGCCCGGCGGCGCACGCTGCGGCTCGGAATGCCGCCGAGCGCCGGCCCGCGCCACAGTGCCAGCGCGGCGCGGAACCGCTCACTCGCCTCGGCCAGCCGTCCGGCGGCGACGGCGGCACGGGCCGCTTCGACGTTACGGGTGAAGACCTCGGCGTCCAGGTCGTTCGGGGCGGTGCGGACGCCGTACCCGACCGGATCGGTGATGATGGTCTCCGGGGCGAGCCCCAGCTCGGTGAAGCGGCGACGCAACCGCGACACGCAGGTCTGCAACTGGGCTCGGGCGGTGGCTGGCGGGCGCTCCTCCCAGACCGCGTCGATCAGCTCGTCGACCGGCACGAGCCGGCCGGCCCGGAGCAGCAGCATGGCGAGCACGATCCGGTCGCGTCCCGCGGTGACAGTGGACTCGCCACCGCCCACCCGCAGGGGCCCCAGGATCCCGAACCGCATCTACTCTCCCGCTTCCGTGGTGCAACTTCCAGCAGAGTAGTCCGGTGGTAACAGATCGCCTCGGCCAGGCGATAGCGATCTGAGAGCGGATCGACAGCGGTGCCCAGCAGAATCAATTCGGGTTGTCGGTGACGGCATCCGACGGGGGCGGTGCGCCCGTCCCTCCCCAGCGGGGCGGGCGTACCGATGTCGGCAGAGCACAGACGACGGAAGGGGTGCCGGGCGGATTCGCCCGGCACCCCTTCGCGTACCTGTCGGGTCAGCGGCGCCCGACGGTGAGCACCGGCTTGGTGACCTCGGCGAAGAAGTCGTTGCCCTTGTCGTCGACCACGATGAAGGCGGGGAAGTCCTCGACCTCGATCTTCCAGACCGCCTCCATGCCCAGCTCCGCGTATTCGAGCACCTCGACGTGCTTGATGCAGTCCTGGGCGAGGCGGGCTGCGGGGCCGCCGATCGAACCGAGGTAGAAGCCGCCGTGCTGCTGGCAGGAGCGGGTCACCTGACCGGAGCGGTTGCCCTTGGCCAGCATCACCTGCGAGCCGCCGGCGGCCTGGAACTTCTCCACGTAGGCGTCCATTCGGCCGGCGGTGGTCGGGCCGAACGAGCCGGACGCGTACCCCTCGGGGGTCTTCGCCGGGCCGGCGTAGTAGACCGCGTGGTCCCGCAGGTACTGCGGCATCGGCTCACCGGCGTCCAACCGCTCGGCGATCTTGGCGTGGGCGATGTCCCGGGCGACCACGAGCGGCCCGGAGAGTGAGAGGCGCGTCTTCACCGGGTACTTCGACAGCTCGGCGCGGATCTCGTCCATCGGCCGGTTCAGGTCGACCCGGACGACAAGCTCGGCGTCGAGCGAATCGTCGGTCACGTCGGGCATGAACCGCGCCGGGTCGGTTTCGAGCCGCTCCAGCCACACACCCGACGGGGTGATCTTGGCGACGGCCTGGCGGTCCGCCGAGCAGGAGACGGCGATCGCCACCGGGCAGGACGCGCCGTGCCGGGGCAGCCGAACCACCCGTACGTCGTGGCAGAAGTACCGCCCACCGAACTGCGCGCCGATGCCGAAGTTGCGGGTCAGCTCCAGCACCTCCGCCTCCAGCTCCAGGTCGCGGAAGCCGTGCGCGCTCATCGAACCCGAGGTGGGCAGAGCGTCGAGGTACTTGGCGCTGGCGTACTTCGCGGTCTTCAGCGCGTACTCGGCGGAGGTGCCGCCGATGACGATGGCCAGGTGGTACGGCGGGCAGGCGGCGGTGCCGATCAGCCGCAGCTTCTCCTCCAGGAACTGCATCATCCGGGTCGGGTTGAGCAGCGCCTTCGTCTCCTGGTAGAGGTACGACTTGTTGGCCGAGCCGCCGCCCTTGGCCATGAACAGGAACTTGTACGCGTCGGGGTGCCCGTCCGGGTCCTCGGCGTACAGGTCCACCTGGGCGGGCAGGTTGCTGCCGGTGTTCCGCTCGTCCCACATGGTCAGCGGGGCGAGCTGGGAGTAGCGCAGATTGAGCTTCGTGTACGCCTGGTAGACGCCCCGGGAGATGGCCTCCGCGTCGCCGCCGTCGGTCAGCACGTGCCGACCGCGTTTGCCCATCACGATGGCGGTGCCGGTGTCCTGGCACATGGGCAGGACACCGCCGGCGGCGATGTTGGCGTTGCGCAGCAGGTCCAGCGCGACGAACCGGTCGTTCGGCGAGGCGGCCGGGTCGTCGATGATCGACCGGAGTTGCGCCAGGTGCGCGGGGCGCAGGAAGTGCGCGATGTCGTGCATCGCCTCGGCGGTCAGCGCGGTGAGCGCGGACGGTTCCACGGTGAGGAACCGGCGGCCTCCCGGGCCGTGTACGACGTCCACGCCCTCGTCGGTGACCAGGCGATAGTCCGTCTGGTCCGGGCCGGTCGGCAGCAGAGGGGCGTACGAGAATGCGGCGGCACTGCTCATGAGCGGCAAGCCTAGGGCAGACCGGCCGATCACTCCCACCCGCCGGGCGGGTCCTGGGACGCCGCTCTCATCCACCGAGCGTGCTGGGCCTCGCCGCCGTCCAGAACCGCCCGCTCAGCCGTCCTTGCCGCCGTCCGGGTCGGGGCAGAGTTCACCCTTCGGCCCGCAGTCGCCGTTGTTCGGCGCGCCGGGGCCGGTGGCGCCCGGCCCGGGATTCCCACCGTCGCCGGGTGGGCGGTTGGGCGAGCTTCCGGACGCGCCGAAGCGGACGTATCCGATCTCCCGCCCCTCGCCAATGATCATGCCCTGCGACCCGACCGCGAGGGCGTTCGCCGAGGTGCGCAGGGCGGCCAACTCCCGGCCGGTGCGCGGGTCCAGTGCTACCAGCCGGGACGGCTTCTCGTCGGCCACCACCGCCGCGTACGGGGTGAGTGCGGCCCCGGCCTTGCCGCTGGCCGGTCGCGTCCAGAGCACCTTCTCGGTGCCCAGCTCACGGGCGATGACCGACCGCTTGTCGGCGGACCGGAACACCGCCGAACGGTCGTCCACCGCGATCAACTTGGTGCCCGGCTCACCGACCCAGAGCAGCCGCCCGTCGTACCCGTCGATGACCGCCTCGCGGCCGTCCGGTGCGACGCCGATCAGCACGTTCCGCGCACCCTGCGGGTCCTCGCGTTGCACGCAGCCGGCGGAGTCGGCGGTACGCAGGTTGACGCCTGCCCGCTGCCAGGCCTCCTGCCCGGTCGCCGAGTCCCGGGCGGAGATGGCGAAGTAGCAGGTGCCGTCCTGGGAGCGGGCGGCGATCCGCAGCAGCCGGCCGCCCACCACGGAGAGCCGCTCGTCCCGGCTGGGCTCGACGTTCTGCAACACCCGGCCGGTGGCGGTGTCGACCACGTGGACCCGACCGTCGACCGGGAAGCCGAGCAGCGGTGGCGCGGCCTCCGCCCCGGCCACCCCGTCGTCGATCCGGGTGGCGGTGAGCCGGCGGGTGCCGCGCAGACCCGGGTTGTCGGCGAGCAGACCGCTGTGCACCCCGGGCAGGAAGGCCGTCCAGAGCGGCGCGGTGCCCCGCGGGTCCCAGGCGCTCAGGGTGCAGTCGGTGGCGTCCGTGCACCGGGCGTCGAGGAGCAGATTGCGGTACGTCCACACGGCCACCGCGTCATCGTCACGTCGCCGGGTCACCCCGGTCGTCGGGTCGAGCAGCTCGTACCCCTTGACCAGGAGCTTGCCCACGGCCACGACGGGGTCGCGGTCGCCGCCGGCGACCGCCGCCCAGTCCGCCTTGCGCTCCCAGAGCTTGGCGCCGGTGGCCAGGCTGCGAGCCTCGACCCGGGTGCGCTGCTCGACCACGACGGCGTCGCCGGCGATGGTCACGCTGCGCGGAGTGCCGCCGACCCGTTGCTGCCAGACCACGTCCGGCTCGGAGATGGGTTCGCTGCGGTCCACCCAGTCCCAGAGGCTGGGGAACGGGTTCCACACGCCGGTCGCGGCGAGCGCGACGACCACGGCGAGGCCGAGCAGCAGCCCCCCGCGCACGCTCCCCTTCGCCACACCGCACACCGTAGCCACGATCACGGATCTTCCGTACGCTCGCGCCGCCGTGTCGCCGCGCTTTCTGGGCTCAGAGGTGTTACAGCGCCCTTCCCTCGGCCCGAACGGCGCTGCGCACCAACGGAAGCGTGCGGTAGGGAATCTGCTCGGCCAACGCGATGATCGTCGAGGCCCGGGTGATGCCCGCGGACGAGACGATCTGGTCGATGACCCGTTGCAGGTCGGTGTTGGAGCGGGCCACGATCCGGCAGAGCAGGTCGCTGGAGCCGGTGATGGTGTGCGCCTCCAGCACCTCGGGGATGGCGGCGAGGTGCGCGGTGACCGGGTCGTGGCCGTGCCGCTGACTGATCTCCAGGGTGACGAAGCTGGTCACCCCGAACCCGATCGCGGCCGGCGCGATCTCGGGGCCGAAGCCCTCGATGACCCGCCGCTCGACGAGCTTGTCCAGCCTCGCCTGCACGGTGCCCCGGGCCACGCCGAGCCGCCGGGAACACTCCAGCACCCCGATCCGAGGCTCCTCGGCGAGCAGTTCGATCAAGCGCACGTCGAGCCCGTCGAGCTGTACATTCTGCTCACCATTCATGGGTGAATACCATACCGAATGCGCAACCTGACCAGCCTTTCTGGCAACAGTTGCCCACCCCATGCCGGGGCAGCGATCCTCGCCACAAGAACCGACCACGGCGGCCCACAAGGCCGGCCGGTACGCGAGGGAGTCCACCATGACCCAGGCGATCGACCGACCCCAGTCGACCGAGGACGTCGACATCGACCGGCTCGTCGGCGCTGTCGACCACGACATCAGCCACGACCCGTTCCCGGTCCGGGGCCTCGACCACGTGCACTTCCTGGTCGGCAACGCCAAGCAGGCCGCCCACTACTACTCCACCGCGTTCGGCATGACCTGCGTGGCGTACCGCGGCCCCGAGCAGGGCTACCGGGACCACGCCCAGTACGTGCTGACCAGCGGCTCGGCCCGGTTCGTGCTGACCGGCGCGGTGCGCCCGGACGCCGACGGCACCGAGCACGTGGCGAAGCACAGCGACGGGGTCAGCGACATCGCGCTGGAGGTGCCGGACGTCGACGCCGCGTACGCGCACGCCGTCGCGCAGGGCGCCACCGGCGTCGTCGAGCCGCACGAGGTGAGCGACGAGCACGGCACGGTCCGGATGGCCGCCATCGCCGCGTACGGCGACACCCGGCACACGCTCGTCGACCGGTCCCGCTACACCGGCCCGTTCCTGCCCGGCTTCGTGGCCCGGGGCCCGATCGTCGACCGGCAGCCGATGATCGACGCCGGCATCCAGCCGAAGCGCTTCTTCCAGGCCGTCGACCACGTGGTCGGCAACGTGGAGCTGGGCCGGATGGACGAGTGGGTGGAGTTCTACAAGCGGGTGATGGGCTTCTCCAACATGGCGGAGTTCATCGGCGACGACATCGCCACCGACTACTCGGCGCTGATGAGCAAGGTCGTGGCGAACGGCACCCGCAAGGTGAAGTTCCCGCTCAACGAGCCGGCGATCGCCCGCAAGAAGTCCCAGATCGACGAGTACCTGGAGTTCTACCAGGGCCCGGGCGCCCAGCACATCGCCGTCGCCACGAACGACATCCTGGCCAGCGTCGACGCGATGCGCTCGGCCGGTGTGGAGTTCCTGGACACCCCGGACTCGTACTACGAGGACCCGGAGCTGCGCGCCCGCATCGGCAACGTGCGGGTGCCGATCGAGGAGCTGAAGGCCCGCAAGATCCTGGTCGACCGGGACGAGGACGGCTACCTGCTCCAGATCTTCACCAAGCCGGTGCAGGACCGT
Organism: Micromonospora sp. NPDC005220; assembly: GCF_040607895.1. NCBI lineage: Bacteria > Bacillati > Actinomycetota > Actinomycetes > Micromonosporales > Micromonosporaceae > Micromonospora > Micromonospora sp. NPDC005220. The sequence goes on along the minus strand of NZ_JBEXHP010000002.1, from coordinate 124,468 downwards.
CCGACGGTCTTCTTCGAGCTGATCGAGCGGCACGGCTCGCTGGGCTTCGGCAAGGGCAACTTCAAGGCGCTCTTCCAGGCGATCGAGCGAGAGCAGGAAGCCCGCGGCAACCTGTAACACTTGCGAGCGTGACGCAACCTCTGTCGTACCCGACGCCGCCGGTCGGTGGGCCCCTACCCACCACCGGCGGCGTCGCGCCGCAGCCCGGACCACACCGCCTCCATCACGAGTTGGCCGAGGCCGTCGTCGTTAAGGTGTCTCCGTGAGCAAGCGAAGCGGAGCGACGGCGTGAGCGTGCAACCTGGTTGGTACGTCGACCCCGCCGACACCGAGACCCGGCGTTACTGGGACGGCGAGGGTTGGCTCGGTGCGCCCATTCCCGTCGACGCGACTCCGCCGGACGGTCCGCCGCCGGCCGAGCCGCCGCCCGCGCCGGTCAGTCCGGCAGAGCCCGCGGCGTCGACCACCCCCGGCTCGGCACCACCCGCGCCGGGCTGGTCGCCGCAGCAGGGCCCACCCCCGGGGTACGGCCCTCAGCCTGGACCCGGTCCGGGCTGGGGCCCGCAGGGCACTCCGCCCGGCTGGGCGCCGCAAGGCACTCCGCCCGGCTGGGCGCCGCAGGGCACTCCGCCCGGCTGGGCGCCTCAGGCTGGTCACCCCGGCTGGCCCGGACGGCCGGCGGAGCCGCGACCGCACGGCCACCGGTTGGCCGGCTACGGCCGTAGGTTCGTCGCCCGGCTGATCGACTTCGGCCTCGTCTTCGCGCTGAACGTCGTCGTCAACGGCTGGTTCGTCTGGCGCTGGGCGCAGGAGTGGACGCCGTACTGGCAGGAGGTCTTCCGGCGCGCGGCGCGGGGCGACACCTCCGCCGACAACCTGCCGATGCCCGGCGAGCAGGCCGGGTCTCTGCTGGTGGCGATCCTGCTGATCGCCACCGCGCTCTGGCTGGCGTACGAGGTGCCGACCATGGCCTCCGGCGGGCAGACCATCGGCAAGCGGGTGATGCGGATCCGGGCGGTGCCGATGACCGCCGATCAACCGTTGGGCTTCCGCCGGGCGCTGAGCCGGTGGAGCACGCTGGGCCTGCCAACTCTGCTCTGGTACTGCCTCGGGCTCGGCCTGGTGCTGCAACTGGTCGACGCGCTCTCTCCCCTCTTCGACCACCCCCTGCGCCAGGCGCTGCACGACAAGCGCGCGCAGACAGTGGTCGTCGAAGTCCCCTACCGCACCGATCCCGCCCCCTCGAACGACCGCAACCAGCCCCCGGGAGACACCCCATGACCGACTCTGGACGTCACCAGCCGGCGCTGCGGCTGACCCGCGCCGACCTGGACGCGCTGCCCAGCTACGTGCCGGGGCGCAGCCCCGCCGACCTGGCCCGGGAGTTGGGCCTGCCGGAGGCCATCAAGCTGGCCAGCAACGAGGTGCCGTACGGGCCGCTGCCCGGTGTGGTGGAGGCGGTCACCGAGGCGATCACCACCTCGCACCGCTACCCGGACATGGGCGTGGTCGCGCTGCGGGACGCGCTGGCCCAGCGGTACGGGGTGGACGCCGACCGGATCGCCACCGGCTGTGGTTCGGTGGCACTCGCCGAGCATCTGGTGCGGGCCACCTGCCTGCCCGGCGACGAGGTGCTCTACTCGTGGCGGTCCTTCGAGGCGTACCCGATCATCGTGGCGACCAGCGGCGCGACAAGCGTGCGGGTGCCCAACGACGCCGGGCACGGGCACGACCTGGCGGCGATGGCCGCGGCGGTGACCGACCGGACCCGGGTGATTTTCGTCTGCAACCCGAACAACCCGACGGGTACGGCGGTGCGCCGGGCCGAGCTGGACCGGTTCCTCGACGCGGTGCCGGACGACGTGCTGGTGGTGATCGACGAGGCGTACCGGGAGTTCGTCACCGACCCCGAGGTACCGGACGGTCTCGACTACCTGGACCGGCCCAACGTGGCGGTGCTGCGCACGCTGTCGAAGGCGTGGGGGCTCGCCGGGCTGCGGATGGGCTGGCTGGTTGCCCAGCCGGTGGTGGCCGCCGCCATCCGCAAGGTGGCGACCCCGTTCTCCAGCAGCACGGCGGCCCAGGCCGGGGCGCTCGCCGCGCTGACCCAGGTGGCGGAGATGGAGCGCCGCTGTGCCCTGGTCGTCGCCGAGCGGGACCGGGTCACCGAGGCGCTGCGCAAGCTCGTGCCCGAGGTGCCGACGAGCCAGGCCAACTTCGTCTGGCTGCCGCTGGGCGAGCGGGCCGTGGCGTTCGGCAAGGCGTGCGAGGCGCGCGGGGTGATCGTGCGGCCGTTCGCCGGGGACGGCGTGCGGGTCACCATCGGCACCCCGGCCGAGAACGACGCGTTCCTGGCCGCGGCCGAAGCTGCCCTGGTCTGAGCGCAAGCTCGCCGTCGCGGTGGTGCCGCACCGGCGCACGGACAGGGGTACGAACGGCAGTGCGGGCGGGGCAGCAAGCAGCTGCTCCGCCCGCCAGGACCGGCTAGGGCGCTCCGTCGACTACCGCCAGTCGCCACTGCGCCGCACCCTCGACGCCGACGGCGAGATCGGTCGAGACGCCCTTGTCGACGAAGACCTGCGAGCGGTTGGGCACCCCATCGCAGGGATACCGCAGCGGATCGGCGGCCTGCACGTCCAGGGCGATTCGCCCTCCTCCGGTGCAGACGAAATACACCGTGAAACTGGCCCCACTGGGCACAACATCGGCGATGGTGACATCCTTCTGCTCCGCCAGCGGGCCGGCCAGCAGCACGCGGCCGGCCGGGAACCATCCCGTCGGCGCCTCTGGAGTAGGGGAAGGCCGGCCAGGCCCGGTGGGCGACGGGGGTTCGGACGGCGCCACCGATCGTCTCGCCGTGTCACCGGTGCAGCCGCTGACCAACAGCAACGGGACGACCATCCCGATGGCCAGGCATACGGCGGAACGACTAGCACGCATCTCGTGTCTCCAATCCAGGCCGGACGAGCCTGATGAACCTCACCTCGGTCGTCAAGCTGCCCGGAACGCCACTACACGAGCGGCACCCAGGTTCAGTAGTACAGCTTCCAGGCTTCGCGGTAGGGCGCGTAGGCGCTGCCCGAATTCTCGGAGGCCGTGTTGCAGTTGCTGTAGACGTAGTGCGACTTCCAGCTGACGTTCTCCTTCCAGTTGCCATAGTCGCCGTACAGGGTGGAATTGGCGTTGACGGTGCCGCTGACCTCGACACCATAGGACGTTGTGTTGCTCTGTTCGACGCCGGCGTTGATGGTGGCTTCCATCTTGGCGAAGATTGCCGCCTTCAGCTCAGCGGAAACCGAAACCGAAACCGTGAAGGTGGTGGTGCCCGTCTTCGTCGCGGTGAACTTGAAGCTCTTCGCCGAACTGGTGTTGTTGATGACCGACGTACGGAACTTCGCGTCGAAGGTGTTGGTGGTGTTGGTCATCGAGTAGAGGTAGGTCCCCGGAGTGCAGTACTCTGCCTGGGTGCCAAACTCAGGGCCCTGCTCACCCTTTGGGGGTATCGGAGCCGGGATTGGCACGAGGTCCTCAGACGCCGCCGGCGTGACCCCGCCCGCAGCCATGGCAGGAACTGCCGGCAGCAGCACGGCGGCGACGACGGTCGCAGCAAGAGGAAATGCTCGGAGCAGACCTGCAGATTTTTTAGTCATCGCCACATCCCTGGTCGGTATTGCGGTGGAGATTGCAGCCTTTCACTCCGCTGCACCAGCACTGCACATTCGCGGCACACGCGGCTGACCGAGGGCGGGCGGTCGGGTCTGGCCGCCCGAATTAGACCGGGCCGGGCGGACCGCCCGGATTATGAAGCGCAGGGCACGCTCGACCGAATCGTCAAGTTCAACAACCAATTACACGCCTGGGATCGCCGAGCTTGGTGGTGGCGTCAACGGGCAAGGGGGCGCCTACCCGGCACGTCGACCCGGAGATGACAGACTGTGGCGGATGCGCAATCAAGCCCTGGAACCTCGACGCCTGCCCATCAGCTGACCACGTCATTTGAGCTTCCCACTGCTCACACCTCGGTTACTTCAGGTGACGGGCGACTCTGTGCGACGGCCTCAGCTCGGTAGCGACGAAGCGGTCGAATTGCCCCACTGCGGATCGCCTCTAGATAAGTCCGTTAAATAATGGCGAGAGCATCCGTTGCCTCGGCGCGCGGGCCGATGTAGCGTCTCTGTCGCTGCCCACCCTGACGGTGAGCGACAACGGGGGTGCCACAATGATGTTCCGACTACTCAGCTCTCCGGGCGTTACAGTTGGCAATGCCTTCCACTCCCCACGGGAGGGACGCGTCCAGGGCATTTTCGCAGCTCTTTTATTTCGACGTGGGCAAAACGTCAGTTCGGCCACCCTGGCCGCTGCCATCTGGAGTGATCCGCCAGTTTCCGCGGACGCGAACGTGCGGACCTACATCGCCAAACTGCGCCGCTTTCTTGCCGACATCAGCCCGGAACTCCACGAACGTCTCGCAACCGTCCACGGTGGCTACCGGCTCGATATTCTCGACGGGGAGTTGGACCTCGGGCGATCCAACGAACTCTGGAACGAGGGCCGCCGAGCGATGAACCGCTCGGATTTCCGTGGCGCGGTCGAGGCACTGCAAAGCGCATCGGCACTCTGGGCGGGGACGTCAGGCCAGGATGTTACCGCTCAGGGCTGGCTCGACCATCGCTTGGCAGTGCTCCGCGAGCAACGATTCGCCTTGGCCGAGGACCTCACTGCCGCCCGCATCGCCAGCGGCGACGGCCTGCCCGCCATTGCTGGGCTGCCGGAAATCGATGATCTGGATCTGACCCGAGAAAAGTCGGCCGCGCTCATGCTCGTGGCGTGTTACCGGGCTGGCAATCTTCCGGCGGCCCTGCGGATCTTCGCGGCAGCCCGCACCACCTTGCGCCGGGAGTTTGGCGTGGAGCCGGGATCATGGCTGCAGACCCTTCACCACGCAGCCCTCCGGCGCGACGACGCTCTGCTGTTCTCCGATCAGCTACTGGTGAGTCTGAGCCGCGATGGCGAACCGCGACCCCAGCACTCCAACCTCACTGCCCGAGTGGCCTGACGGAGACGGGCGAGGCCGGGTTCGCAGCGCTCACCTGGCCCACCCGGTTCGACCGACGGCCCGCGACCCTGGAGGGTGGGGCGCGCCACGATCAGGTGGCGGCCAGGATCACCGTCTCCCCAGTGTAGTAGTAACGGCGGTCGTCGCCGGTGGGGTCGACCGGCTTACGGAGCCGCTCGACCGCGACGAACCCGTCTTCGGCGGTCACCGCCCCCGGCGCCCAGCCGGTCCCGTCCGAGCCGACGTTGAGCACGAAGCGGGACAACTGCCTACCGGTCGCCGGGTCCAGGGTCACCAGCTCGTTCGCCTCGGTCAGCAGGTGCACCCGGCCCTGCTGCCCGGCCAGGACCCGGGCCGGGCCCAGGCCCGCGGACCGCCACAGCTCCGTGCCCGTACGCGCCGATCGACCCACCACGACCCCGTCGAGCACGGCGACGGACTGCTCATCGACCAGCACGGCGCCGGCCGGGTCCAGCGCCGGAGCGGCGACCGGCGCTCCGGCACCCAACAGCCAACCCCGACCACCCTCGTCACCCGGCCCGGCGGTCCGCAACCCCAGACAGTCCGATCGGCCGGTACGGCAGCCGAGCGGCGTCAGCACCAACCCGTCCGGGCCGTTCGGCGGTCGCCAACGCTCCCGCACCGCGCCCGTCGACGCGTCCCGGAACTCGACAGTGGCCGCCCCGGCGCAGGTGTCCAGACCGATCAGCTGCCCGGAGGCGGTGGTGCCGACATCGCTGCGGCACCTGCCGGGCAGCTCGGCCCGCCACAGCTCCCGACCGTCGGTCAGCTCGACCCCACGCGCCTGGGCCTCCCCGGTCACCACCAACACGATCCGCCCGTCGGGGAGGTCGGTGAGCCGGAGCCCGGGCGCATCCCAGACGGTCGCCGCCCCGGTACGCCGCACCAGCGCCGCGCTCTTCGCGGGCTGCGGGCCGTCGGTACGCCAGCGCACCCCGCCGGTTCGGGCGTCGAGTGCGACAAGTTGACCGTCGGACCAGCGGCTGACCACCGTACTGCCGCTGGCCACCACCCCGGTCAGCTCCGCCGGCCAGCGCCGGTACGACCAGAACGGGCTGGTTCGGTACCGCCCGTCGACCGGCCGGTCGGCGTAGACCTGGCGGTGTGCGGCGTACACCCGCAGTCTTCCGTCGACGATCAACGGGGCGACCGGAAGTCGACCGATCACTCGGGCAGCCGGTCGGGCCGGGGCCGGATAGTCACCCCGGGCCACCGTGCTCACCTCTGCCGGCGCGAGGACCCGGTGGACGATGACCGCGATGGCCGCCGTCGCGAGCAGCGCCACGACCGCGATCACGAGCCGTCGCCGGCCTCTCGGGAACCCCATGCCGCACCTCCGCCCGGCACCCTACCCAGCGGAGCGGGCCGGACCCCGGTCAGGTCACGGCGACTGGTGACCGGCTGGTGCTCAGGCGGCTTCGACGGAGCCGGTGGCACCGGCCGCGACGGCCAGATCGGCGAGATCACGCCAGAGCGCCGCCTCGACCGCCCGCGCGGCCAGCCCGCCGAGCAGCAGCGCCACCACCCGGCCGTACGGGGCGGTCGGCACCGCCTCCTGGGTGACGGTGATCGCCGTGCAACCCCGACGGCGGCGGCGGACCGGCCGCAGGTTCCAGGTGATCCGGTAGTCCGCGCCGGCACCTGAGGAACAGAGCACCAGTCGCTGCGGCGCGAGGGCCTCCACCACCAGGAACTCCTCGGTGAGCGTGCCGCCACCCGGCTGGACCCGCTCCTCACGCCAGGAGGTGCCCGGCCCGAACGAACCCGGAGTGAGCACCTCGATCGGGCCGGCCGCGGTCAGCCGGGCCGCACGGCCGGGCAGGTCGGTCAGCAGACGCCAGACGTCGACAGCGTGCGCCTCGATGATTCCGGTAATCGCCACCGTCGACATGCCACCCTCCCGTGTCCCCGACGGTACGCGGAGTGAGGGCCGGACGGGGCCCCCGGGACGGAATTTCCACCACCCGGAGGCCACGCTGTCCGATTGGGCGGTCGCTTCGGCACCGGTCGTCGTCGTCCGGTGCCGAAGCGCCGGTCAGCGCTCGAAGCGACCGGCCCGAATCGCGCCGATGAACGCCGTCCACCCCGGCGGGCTGACCGCGAGCGTGGGACCGGCCTGGTCCTTGGAGTCGCGGACTCCGACCAGACCATGGACATCGACCAGGTTGTCCGCCACTTCCACGCAGAGCCCCTGGTCGTTGGAGCGGCTGCTGGTACGCCAGAGCGCGCCTGCAAGATCGTGCATCGTCGTTACCTCCGTGTGCGTCGGGATGCCGCACCGCTGGCAGCCGGGCAGAGCCCGGCTCGGATTGCGCGGTGTGGCAACGGAATCCGGACGATCAACGGATCAACCAGGGCCGGTGATCGCACAGGCGGTGCGATCACGGGTCACGTGCACGAGACGGATGGTGGGTGCCCGCTCAGCGGGCCGGACGAATCGTGCCGGACACCTCACCGAGGGCGATGGTGGTGCCGTCCGGGCCGAGGGCGGTGGCCGTGATGGTCACCGTGTCGCCGTCGTCGAGGAAGGTACGGCTCTCGCCGCCCACAGTGACCGGCTCGGCCCCTCCCCAGGTCAGTTCCAGGAAGGACCCGACCTGCCCGCGCTCCGGGCCGGAGACGGTACCGGAGGCGTACAGGTCACCGGTGCGCAGCGAGGCCCCGTTGACGGTGAGGTGCGCCAACTGCTGTGCGGGAGTCCAGTACATGGTGGCGAACGGGGGCTCGCTGACCCGGTCGCCGTTCCACTCGACGGTCAGGCGGAGGTCCAGGCCCAGGTGCGGTACGTCCCGCAGGTAATCGACCACCGGCGGATCCTGGTCGGGGGCTGGGACGAAGGCGTCGGCGAGGGCGTCCAGCGGCGTCACCCAGGCCGACACCGAGGTGGCGAAGGACTTGCCGAGGAACGGGCCGAGCGGCTGGTACTCCCAGGCCTGGATGTCCCGGGCCGACCAGTCGTTGACCAGCACCACCCCGAAGACGTGGTCGGCGAAGTCGTCCACCGGGACCCGGTCGCCGAGCGCGCTGGGCACACCGACCACGAAGCCGACCTCGGCCTCGATGTCGAGGCGTACCGACGGGCCGGTCACCGGACCGTCGGCGGACGCCCGCTGCCCGGTGGGCCGGACCACCGGCGTGCCGGAGACGACGACGGTCCCGGCGCGGCCGTGGTAGCCGATCGGCAGGTGCTTCCAGTTGGGCAGCAGCGGCGGCTGGCCGGGGCGGAAGATCTGCCCGACGTTCGACGCGTGGTGAACGGATGAGTAGAAGTCGACGTAGTCGGCCACCTCGATGGGTAGCAGCAGCTCCACGTCGTCCAGGGGCACCAGCTGCGGCTCCACCGCGGCCCGGTGCGCCGGGTCGGTCAGCAGCTCGGTGATCCGCTGGCGTACCGCTGTCCACTGCGGACGCCCCAGGGCCATGAAGTCGTTGAGTACGGGCCGGCACAGCGTGCCGGCGGCCAGCACCAGCTCGGCGGCTTCCGCCGCGGCGAGGTCGAAGACCCAGGACCCGATCCGTACGCCGATCCGCGACGGACCCCCGTTTCGCCGGAACACCCCGTACGGCAGGTTCGTCACCCCGTACGGCGAACCGTCGGCGCCGGTCACCCAGGTCATGCGTCGTAGCCCCCGTTCACCAGCCCAAGCCGGATCAGATCGGTCAGTGGTTCCAGGATGCTGCACGAGCCGAAGCCGACCCAGAGTGGGCGGGGCTCGTCCAGCCGCGCGGTCGCGCGCTCCAGCAGCGGACGCGGGTCGACGACGGTCAGCAGCTCGGCGACCGTGCGCGCACTCTCACCGTCGGCGGCGGCCAGGGTCGCCGCCAGCACGTTGGCGTAGCCGTGATGGGTGAAGCCGGTCTCCGGGTCGCGGTGCCGGATCGCCTGGTGCAGCCCGGCGGTGAGCTTGAACGGCAGGCCCCGGTCCCGGCAGGCGCAGATCACCGCGGCCAGCTCGGTCGGGGTGGGGAAGAGTTCGGCGGCCAGGCCACCGGTGCGGAACTTGGCCGCGATCGGCACCCCGTCGGCCCGCGCGGCGACGAGCGCGTCCAGCGCGCCCATCAGCCCGAAGGTCAGCGGCAGCTCGGCGTAGACGGCCGCCAGGCCCGGTAGCGCGTCGGTCAGCCGCAGCAACTCGGCGATGCCGGGCAGCGGGTCCTCACCGCGCTTGGCGACCGCCACCTCGACCTGACGCGCGGTGACGCCGTCCGGGGCGAGGAACGACAGCGCGAACGGCAGGTTTCCGATCCCGGTGTCACCGATCACGCCGACCACCAGGCCCTCGCCCGGGTCGACGAGACCAGTCAGCTCACCGGCGGCCACGGCCGAGGCGGGGATCAGCAGCGGGCCGACCAGGTCGGCGTACCAGGCGGCGCGGTGCTGGCGGTGGGCGGCCAGGGCGTCGGGCAGCGCGGCGCTGCCCGGAGGGAAGACGGCGGCGTCGTCGACCAGGCCGTGGAGGAGTGCGGGCACCTGCGTTGACACGGAACAAGAATGTACGGGACGCTACGAGGAACGGACAACAGCGTCCGATTATCGGACGCCTTGGCCCGGTGAACGGGACATATCGGGAGGCGAGATGCCGTACTACCGCAGCATCGGCGAAGTGCCGCGCAAGCGCCACACCCAGTTCCGGCAGCCCGACGGCAGCCTCTACGCCGAGGAGCTGATGGGCCAGGAGGGCTTCTCCTCCGACTCGTCCCTGCTCTACCACCGGCACGCGCCGACCGCGATCCTGGCCGCCGACGAGTTCACCCCGCCCGCGTTCACCCGGGCACCCAACCTGCCGCTCAAGCCCCGCCACCTGCGCACCCACAAACTGGACACCGGCGGCTCCGACCCCATCCTCGGCCGGCAGTACCTGCTCGCCAACGACGACGTGCGGATCGGGTATGTGCTCGCCGACCGGCCCTCACCGCTGTTCCGCGACGCCACCGGCGACCACTGCCTCTACGTCGAGTCGGGCACCCTGCGGGTCGAGTCCCCGTTCGGGGCGCTGGACGCGGTCGCCGGCGACTACGTCGTCATCCCCACCTCGACCATCCACCGGCTGGTGCCCACCGGCGACCAGCCCGTCCGGCTGCTCGCCGTCGAGGCCTCCGGGCACATCGGCCCGCCCAAGCGCTACCTCTCCGTACGCGGCCAGTTCCTGGAGCACTCGCCGTACTGCGAGCGGGACGTCCGGGGCCCCGACGCCCCGCTGCTCGTCGACGGCGAGGAGGTCGAGGTGCTGGTCCGGCACCGACGCGGCTGGACCCGCTACGTCTACGCCCAGCACCCGTTCGACGTGGTCGGCTGGGACGGGCACCTCTACCCGTGGGCGTTCTCCATCCACGACTTCGAGCCGATCACCGGCCGCATCCACCAGCCCCCGCCGGTGCACCAGACCTTCCAGGGGCCCAACTTCGTCATCTGCTCGTTCGTGCCCCGCAAGGTCGACTACCACCCGCAGTCGATCCCGGTGCCGTACAACCACCACAACGTCGACTCCGACGAGATGCTCTTCTACACCGGGGGCAACTACGAGGCGCGGCGCGGCTCCGGCATCGAGCAGGGCTCGATCTCGCTGCACCCGTCCGGTTTCACCCACGGCCCCCAGCCGGGTGCCGCCGAGCGCTCCATCGGCGCGGACTACTTCGACGAACTGGCCGTCATGGTCGACACCTTCCGTCCGCTGGACCTCTGCGACGCCGCCAGCGCCTGCGAGGACGAGGCGTACGCCTGGACCTGGGCGCGTCGCGGTTAGCGGATCGCGGTTCTGGTGAAGACGGCGAACTCGGCTACCGCGGTGACGGCGATGGCCAGCACCAGCGGCCATGGGGAGCCGACCATGGCGTACACCAGCAGCAGCAACGGGGCGGCGGCCACGGCGTAGATCGCCAGGGCCATCGCCCGGTCCGCGTGCAGCAGGGCGGGCAGGACGGTCCGGGTCAGCCCCGGCAGCCGGGCCGCGAGCTGCCAGACGACGATCCCGCCGGTGAGCGCGGCGAGCACCGCCAGGATGCGGGAGAACCCGTCGCTCGCCGACGCCGCGAACGCGACCAGCACCGCCGCCACCAGCGACCAGCCGGCGCCGTAGAGCACCAGGCGGTGCAGCCCGTACGCGAGGGTCCGTGGCGAGTCGATCCGGCTCGGGCTGATCGTCACCGCCTCGGCGACATGTTCCAACGCCTCCGACCAGCGCCGCTGCTCCAGCCGTAGGACACCCACGTCGTGGCCGGCCTCGGCGATCCGCGGGTCGAGCCGCAGCGCCTCCCGGTAGGCCCGCTCGGCCAGGTCGAACAGGTCCAGTCGGGCGGCGACCAGGCTGAGCACCAGGTGCGCCTGCGGCTCCTGCGGGGCCAACTCGACGCCGCGCCAGGCCGCGTTCAGCGCCGGCTGACCGTTGCGGGCGCCGGCCAGGATCGCCGCCGCGCTGCGCTGGGCGTACGCGTCGGCCGGGCCGAGGGCGAGGATCCGGTCGGCGGTGGCCGCCGACTCGGTGTAGCGCTCCAGGTCGGCCAGCGCCATGCCCCTGGCGACCAGCGGGGGCAGGGCCTCCGGCGCGGCGGTCACGGCCGTGTCGGCGGCGGTGAGCGCCTCGGCCGGGCGGTCGGCGGCCAGGTGCACCCGGGCCAGCATGGTGAGCGCGTACACGTCGTCCGGCTGGAGGGCCAGCCCGTAGGCCAGCTCCCCGGCCGCCTCGTCGTAGCGGCCGAGTTCGGCGAGGAGTTGGGCCCGCTGGACGTAGCCGTCGGCGGCGGACTGGTCGGGAGCGGGGTCGCTGGACATCGCGGCGAGCTTAGGCGGCCGACGGGTCGTACACCAGGGCCACCGCGATCCCGGCCAACCCTTCCTCGCGGCCGGCGAAGCCGAGCCCGTCGGTGGTCGCCGCCGAGAGGGTGACCGGGGCACCGACCGCGGCGGAGAGGACCTCCTGCGCCTCCGCACGGCGCCGGCCGATCTTGGGGCGGTTGCCGATGACCTGCACGGACACGTTGCCGATCTCCAGGCCGGCGGCCCGCACCCGGCGGGCCGTCTCGGTCAGCAGCGCCACCCCGGAGGCGCCGGCCCACTCCGGCTGACCCACCCCGAAGACCGAACCGAGATCACCGAGACCGGCGGCGGAGAGCAGCGCGTTACAGGCGGCGTGCGCGACCACGTCGGCGTCCGAGTGCCCGGCGAGGCCGTCCTGGTCGGGCCAGAGCAGCCCGGCCACCCAGCAGGGCCGGGCCGGCTCGAACGCGTGCACGTCGGTGCCGATGGCCACCCGGGGAACGATCATGATCACAGGGTACGCGTCAACTATGAGGTTTCGCCCAGTCCGAGTTAAGCGTCCTTGCCTTCTAACGAGATAGTCGGTACGATCGCACCGAACGCCCCAGGTCCGCCTCTGCCTTTTGCATGCGCCTGGGGCTCTATCTTTGTCCGGAACATGGTAAGACGCCTTCTGCTCCTGCCGGACACCAGCACACTTGCGGTCTATTCTGCAGCGATGGTGCAGCACCCCTACCTGCAAATCATGCCCCAATGGATCTCCCCCGGCCGCTTCGGCTCCTATCTCGCCGCCGCCGGCGGTGATCACAGCAAGGCATGTGAGCTCTACGAGTGGAACGCAGCGTTGTCCGCCGCCTCCTTTGAGGCGTTCCACTACGTCGAAGTCGTCGTCCGAAATGCCATCGATGTGGCGATGCAACGGCACCTCCGCGAGGCCGATCGAGGGATCCCCTGGTTTCTGCTGCCGATCAGCAGCAACAAGACCGCCCAAGACAGCATCGACCATAGCGTTCACCAGGTCCGCACCCGGCTGCGCAACGAGAACAGCAGGAAGGAAAAACGCGACCAGGTCATCGCCGGCCTGAGCTTCGGGTTCTGGGTCAACCTGCTCGGCCCCAAGCACGAGCAACTCTGGCGAGAAGCCATCCACAAGGCGTTCCCACATTCTTCCGGAAAGCGGCATGACGTCGTCACCGCCTTGGAAAGACTGCGCGTCTTCCGCAATCGGTTGGCTCATCACGACTCACTTCTCGCCGCCGACGTGCCGTTTCGACTTTCCCAGATGATCGACGTGCTGGGTTGGGCCGACCCGGACGCCGCGAACTGGCTTGCCGACAACGAGCGGGTGACTCAGGTTCATGCAGATCGACCCTCGCCACGACATGACACCGTCGTAGTACCGGCGCGGGATGCTTGGAGCCTCTACGAGTCCGTCAATGCCTATGTTTGCCAGGCCGGTCGCTCCTTCCAGCCAGTGGAATACCTGGCCTTCTACTCGCAGCAGCAGATCCATACCGAGGTGCCCAAGATTCTCTTCCGACTGGACAACGTTGACTGGACCATCGGGGAGGTCAATCGGCTACGCGCCACCGGCCAAGCACGGGACGCGCGAGTCGCGGACATCATTGAGGCCAGTCGTAAACTCGGGTGGACTGACGGGCGTTACCAGGTCTTCGGACTGACCGCGCCCGGAGCAGAAGATCACCTCACGCTCCGACAGCCGGTCGCCCACCTAGCACGAGGCAGAGGAAGCGCCTTCACGCAAAGCCAGCGCTACATCGTTCGGGACAGACTCAGACGCGCGGCCACGACGGCGGACATCTGAGGCGTCGGTCAACGCGTCAACCGGCGGCGGCAAGCAGATGCTCGGCCAGAGCCAGGTCGAACGGTCGAGTGATTTTCAGTGCGTACTCCGAGCCGGGCACGCAGCTCACCGCGACGCCCTGCTTCTCGACCAGCCCGGCGTCGTCGGTGAGGGAGTCACCGGCGGCAGCGTGTGCGGCGCTGAGCACGGCCCGACGGAAACCCTGCGGGGTCTGCACCGCGCGCAGGGCGGAACGGTCGACGGTGCCGAGCACCACCTCGCCGGCACCGACTTCCTTGATCGTGTCGACGACCGGCAGGACCGGGATCACCGCGTCCTGCCCGCCCCGGACCGCCGCCGCTACGGATTCGACCAGCTCAGGCGGGGTGAGCGCTCGGGCGGCGTCGTGCACCAGGACGATCGTCGGGCCGGCGGGCACCGCGGCCAGCGCGGCGGCCACCGACGCCTGCCGTTCCGCGCCGCCGGGCACCACGATCACCGGTGCGATCGGGGCCAACAGCTCGCGGACGGCCTGCACCTCGGCGGCCGGCGCGGCCACCACGATGGTGTGCACCGACGGCGCGGCGGCCAGTCGACGCACGGCGTGCACCAACAGCGGCTCACCGGCGAGCAGGCGCAGCGCCTTGGGTCGGCCGGGGCCGAGTCGTACGCCGGCACCCGCCGCAGGCACAAGGACCGCGACGTCACCGCGCGGATTGAGCTGCGCGGTCACGTCGCGGTCCTCGGTGGTTTCTTCACTACGAAGTGGGTACGACGATGCTGTGCGGACTAGGCCTCGGTGAGGACCTTGTCGAGCAGCGTCTCCGCCTCGTCCTTGGTGCTCTTCTCGGCCAGCGCGACCTCGCCGACGAGAATGTCGCGGGCCTTGGCGAGCATCCGCTTCTCGCCCGCAGAGAGGCCCCGCTCCCGCTCCCGGCGCCACAGGTCACGCACGACCTCGGCGACCTTCAGCGGGTTGCCGGAAGCCAGCTTTTCCAGATTGGCCTTGTAACGCCGCGACCAGTTGGTCGGCTCCTCGGTGTGCGGAGCCCGCAGAACGTCGAAGACCTTCCCGAGGCCCTCTTCGCCGACCACCTCGCGCACGCCCACGATCTCGGCGTTCTCGGCGGGCACCCGGACCGTCAGGTCACCCTGCGCGACCCTCAGGACGAGATATTTCTTAGGCTCGCCCTTGATGATCCGAGTCTCGATTGCCTCGATGAGTGCGGCCCCGTGGTGGGGGTAAACAACGGTCTCGCCGACACTGAAAACCATAGGTTCGAAACCCCTTTCGCTGTGTCTAGGGTAACACGGTCAGGCACTGATGTCTCTCCGATGTCCTGACCATTGGCGCAGCTCAGGGGCCCTGTGAGAGGTCTTGCTTCAGCTTGACAGGCGGTCAAACCAATGGTTCGAACACGCTCCGTAACGCACAAATGACTGCCCGGTGCGGGTGAACAGAACGTCGAGATCAAGGGCTACGCGCTCCTCCCATGGTAGCCCGGCCAGCAGGACCGCGCCCAGATGTAGCGGGAGGAGCCCCCGGTGCGCGACCCTGGAGAGAGCCGCACTCCGCTCTCGAGACGCTTCCAGGAGGTCCGATGGGCAAGCCGGACGCAGAGGGGAACGGGCCAGCCGACGGCCTGCCCGGCCTTCCGCCCGAATGGGGTCGGGTGGTGGTTCCCGACGACGCCTCCGCGCTTGCCGCCGAGGCCGCCCAGGTCCGCCGTGAGCTGCGCCGGGCCAGCGGCCTGTCGGGGGGCTACCGGGCACTGGGCCTGCCGCTGCTGGTGCTGCTGGTGGCGGTCCTCACCACCTTGGCCGGCCTGGTGGCGGTCACCTGGCCCCGAGCCAACCGCGGTACCGACCGGCCGACCCCGGCCCCCTACGCGCCGCCCGCGACCCTCGCCGGTCAGCCGCTGCCCGCACTCGACCTGGTCGACGCGGACGACGCACCCGTGCCACTGCGCGGCCTGCTACCCGCCATGATCATTTTGTTGGACGGCTGCCCCTGCCCGGACCGGGTCACCGACGCCCTGGCGGCCGCCCCCGCCGGCGTCTCCGTGGTCACCGTCACCGGCGGGAAGACGGCCCCGGCCGGGCCCACCATCGGGCGGCGGGCTCGCGCCCTGGCCGACCCCGCCGGAGGGCTGCGCTCGTTCCTCGGTCAACCGGCCCGCCCCGGCGCGGCGACCGGCCTGCTCGTCGACCGGGCCGGCATCGTGACCCGGGTGCTGCCCGAACTGGGCACCACCGACTCCTACCGGCGCGACCTGACCGCCCTGGCCGCCTGACCCGCCGCGCCTATTCGGGCAGCGCGACGAGTTGCGCCTGGATGTCGATGGGCCGGTCGACGGCCGACAGCGACACCCGGAACGGCCCCCCACCGGGCAGCACCTCGGCATTGGCGATCGTGCCGTCGCAGTCGACCCGCGACTGGCCGACGATCTCGGCACCGGTGCTCGTCACCGCCAGCGTGCCAGGGCGGGTGCACCGGTACTGGAGCAGGTAGCGAGCGCCGTCGCCGCCGGCCTGCCGGGTCAGTCCCTGACCGGGAGCGAGCTCCCGCTGCTCCCGCCAGATCGTCTCGCGGAACGGCGGCAGGTCACCCGCGGGAAAGAGCACCCCGGGATCGCCCTCGATGTCGGTGATCGAGCCCGTCGCCGGGTCGATCACCGCCATTGGGCTGCTTTCCACCCGGATGACCTCGCCGGTGTCGGGGTCCATCCGAGCCGTGATCCGCGCTTCGGGCCCCTCAGCCACGATGAGGCGTTCCAGTGGGGTGCTGACGCTCTGCTCGGCGCCCGGCGTCGCCGTGGGAGAGGCAGCCGTCGCGGCCGTCGACGCGGGCGCGGCAGATTGCCACCACCAGCCGCCGACGACCAGGACGGCCGACGCGGCACCGAACAGCACCACCGAGCGCAGCCGATCGTCCGCCGTCGCATCCACCCACCGAGCGTACCGGCCGGAGGTTCAGTCCTGTCGATCGAGCAGGGCTGCGTACAGGGTGAGGCCGGGGCCGAAGGCCAGCATGACGATGCGCCGCGCCGCCGGTGTCGCCCGACCCAACCGGTCCAGGATCAGCAGCACCGTCGGCGACGAGCAGTTGCCGTGCTCGTCCAGCGTCGCCCGGGACGCTGCCAGCCCCAGCGGCGGCAACGCCAACTCCCGCTCGACCACGTTGAGGATGCGCGGCCCGCCCGGGTGTACGGCCCAACCGTCCACCTCGGAGCTGGCGACGCCGTGCCGGGCCAGCAGCTCGTCGACCAACCCGCGGACGTGCCTCGACAGCACCTGCGGCACCTTCGGCGACAGCCCCATCCGGAAGCCCGCGTCGGTGACGTCCCAGGTCATGTGGTCGGCGGTCGAGGTGTCGGTGACGGCGGTGACCTCGCGCAGCGCGTACCCCGGGCCGCCGGGCACGACCACGGCGGCGACCGCCGCGTCCGAGAAGAGCGCATGGGACACGATCTGCTGGGTGTCCACCCGGGCGCTGGACGGCTGGATGTGCAGGCTGGTCAGCTCCGCGCAGAGCAGTAGCGCCGGACGCCCCCGGGCGGCGACGAAATCACTCGCCGCGCCGAGCCCCGGCAGCGCCGCGTAACAGCCCATGTGGCCGATGACCATCCGCTGGGTGTCCGCGGCCATGCCCAGGTCCCGGGCGAGCAGGATGTCCAATCCCGGGGTGGCGTACCCGGTGCACGAGCAGACGATGAACAGCCCGATGTCACCGGCGCTCAGCCCGGCCGCGGTCAACGCCCGACCCACCGCCTCCTTGCCCAGCGGCAGCGCCTCCACCTGGTAGCGGCGCATCCGGCGCTCGGTCGGCCAGTCCGACACGTCCTCCAGCAGCGGGTTGACCGCGGCCTGCCGCCGGGTCACCCCCGAGTTGGCGAAGATTCGCTGGGCCAACGACCGGGTGGTGCCGGAGAAGTGCCGGGAGAAGAAGCCCTCCCACAACTCGTCCTGCGAAGCGGACGGCGGCTGCGCTGTCCCGAGCCCCGCGATCACTGGTACGGACACGATCCCCACCTCTCGTCAGATGCTGTCCTCCCCCTGGCCGTCCCTCCAGCCACCTCGGCTGGTCGTTCTTCAGTGCGAGCCCGCGGGCTCACCAACGTGGTGCCGATCCGTCACGATCCGGGTCGCCGCCCAGCGCGGCGATGCCGAGCCAGTCGGCGCAGACATCCGACGTGGCCGGATGCAGTGAGCCGCAGCGGGCGTCGCGGTACAGCCGCTCCAACGGATGACCACGGCGGGTCGCCGAGGTGCCCGCCGACTCCAGCACCGACGCCGCCACCTCGGCGGCCGTGGTGCCGGCCAGCAGCTTCGCCCGCCACACCCAGCGGTTGGTCTCCTCGTCACCGGGTGCCTCGTCCACCCGCCGGGCCGCCTCCGCGACCACCAGCTGCGCGGCGGCCGTCGCCGCGTCCGCCCGACCCAGCCGGGCCCGCACCGCCGGCAGACCGGCCAGGTTGCGGGCGTTGAGGTGCTCGGCCGCCGCGTCGATCGCCGCCCGGGCCACCCCCACGTAGACGGCCGCGTAGCTGGCCACCAGCCAGTGCGGCATCAGTTGAGCCACCACCAGCGCCAGCCCCTCCACCCCGCCGAGCAGCCGGTCGGCGGGCACGCTGACGTCCAGGTGCAGGTCGTGGGAGGAGGTGGCGCGCATGCCGAGCGAATCCCAGGTCGGCTCCACCGTCAGCCCGTCGCCCGCCGGCACCAGGAACTGGGAGACCACCGACTGGTCGGCCGCGCTGCGCGCCGCCACCAGGTAGCCGTCCGCGTGCCCGGCCCCGGAGCAGAAGGTCTTGCTGCCCTTGAGATGCCAGCCCCCGTCGGTCGGCTCGTACGCCGTGGTCAGCTGGGACAGCCGGGCTCCAGCGCCACGCTCGCTCATCGCGACCGCGTACCAGGCGCCCTGCGCCGCCGCGCCGAGCAGCCGGTCGCGGGCGGCCAGCGCCTCGTCCGGTACGCCCAGCGCCTCGGCCAACTCCTCGGTGACCGCGCCCAGCGCGCCGGTCACCGAGGCGTGCATGTTGAACACCAGGGCGGTCGCACCGTTGCCCCGGGCAAGCTCGGTGGCCACCGCGGCGTACTCGGCGAAGGTGGCTCCGAGGCCGCCGAGCGCCCGGGGCACCATCAGCCCGAACAGGCCGGCCTCTCGCAGGTCGGCGAAGTCGTCCACGGGGAAGGAACCGTCCCGGTCATGCTCGGCTGCCCGCGCGGCGAACCGTGGCGCCAACCGGCGTGCTGCCTCAAGCGCGTGCACCGTCATCTCGCACCCTCCTTGGCGTTCCATACCCCCGCCCCGGCCCGACTATCCTTTGCGGACCCCCCGGCCCTGGTAGAGCACGGCGGTGGACCGGGTCGGCACGATGCGCGGCGCGCGGCAGACGGGCACCGCACCGGCCGTCCGGCTCGCGCGGGCCCGGCGCAGCAGCCAGGCGAGCACGCCACCGACCTGCGGACGGATGCCCCGCAGCCGCAGGTCGACGTCGTGCCGGGCGCACTCGGCCACCAGCGCCCGCGCGTCCACGAACAACCGTGGATCATGGATGCCGCGAGGCACCGTCGGCAGCCGCTCGGCGATCCGGACCGCGACGAGCCGGGCCAGCGCCGTGTCGTTCAGGGTGTCCAGCACCAGCACGCCACCGGGGCGCAGCAGCCGACACGCCTCGGCCACCGCGCGCGGCCAGGCCGGCACGTGCTCCAGCAGCTCGCCCGCGGAGACCACGTCGGCACAGCCGTCGGGCAGCGGAACCGCGGTGGCGTCACCCTGGACCACGCGTACCCCGTGCTCGGCCGCCTGGACGAGCGCCGAGCGGGTCAGGTCCACCCCGACGTGCCGGTAGCCCTTGCCGGCCAGGTGCGGCGCGAGCAGGCCGGCACCACAGCCCAGATCGACGAGCAACGCGCCCGGACGGGTGGCCGGCGGCACCAGCGCCGCACGGGCCTCGGCCAGCCAGTGCAGCATCGCGAACGCGCCATCCGGCCGCCACCACTCACCGGCCAGATCGTCGTACTGACGCGGATCGTTTCGCGGCAGCACCCTCGGGCCGGTGGACGCCCCGGCCGCAGCCACGTCTCGCATGGAACCGAGCGTGGCACGACTGCTCGGTAACGACCAGACTTCCCTTATGTCGTCGAGGGTGTTAGGGCTGGTCAGAGCGAGCCATCCGGAACCGGCCGCAGCGGTGACCACGGTGGCCGGTCTGCTGGCGTGGGGAGTGGGCCACCGGCCGGCGGGAATCGTGTCGGTGGTGCTCGCCGTGCTGGCCAGCCAGCTCGCCGTCGGCTGGACCAACGACGCGCTGGACGCCGAGCGGGACGCCACTGTGGGGCGTACCGACAAACCGGTCGCCAGTGGCGCGGTCGGTAGACGCGCCACGGCCTGGGCCGCCGCGGCGGCCGCGGTGGCCTGCCCGCTGCTGGCGCTGACCACGAATCCGGCGGCGGCGTTCTGGCTGACGCTCGCCCTGGTCTCCGCCCTGCTCTACGACTGGCCGCTCAAGGCCACCGCGTTCTCGGTGCTGCCCTACGCCGTGTCGTTCGGCGCGCTGCCCGCCTTCGTGGTGCTGGCGCTGCCCGGTCAGCCGGCCCCGCCCGGCTGGCTGGTGACGGCGGCGGCCTGCCTGGGCGCCGGCGCGCACTTCGCCAACGTGCTGCCCGACCTGGCCGACGACGCCCGCACCGGCGTGCGCGGCCTGCCCCACCGGCTGGGCGCCGCCGGCAGCCGGGTGGCCGCGGCGGGTCTCCTCCTCGCGGCGACCGCGGCGCTGGCCCTCGGACCACCCGGGCCGCCGTCGGTGATCGGGTGGGCGGCGGTCGGCACGGCCGCCGTGGTGCCGCCACTGAGCTGGTACGCCGGGCGCTCGGCGAGCCGGGTCGGCCGGCGGCCGGTGGCGGCCTTCCGGGCGGTGATGCTGGTGGCCCTCATCGACGTGGTTCTGCTGGTGGCGAGCGGTCGGGTGGTGTGAACGCCACCCGGTGCGGTGGCATTGCCGGGTCCGCGTGCGGGCCTCGATCAGCCCCAACTACCCTGGAGCGCGGTCTGCGCGGGTATGGCCACCGTGCCCGGCGTACGGCCCGGGTGGGGATTGTGACGAGGAGGACCGACGTGACGCGCTCGATCAGGGGATCCCGGCGGGCGGCCCTGTTGCTGTCCGGGATTGCGGCGGCCGGCCTGCTGGCTTCCGGATGCGGCGCCGGTCAGATCGCCGAGACCGCGTTGAAGGAGCCGTCGATCCAGGGCGTCAGCCTCACCACCAGCAACGGTTCCTTCTCGGTGCGGGGCCTGCTGGTGGACTACCCGGGCACCGAGGGTTACCGGGCCGGGCAGGACGCGGGGCTCGGCGCCGTGATCTACAACGACTCCAAGGAGACGGTGACGGTCACCGTCACCACCGAGAGCGCCCGCGAGGTGGTGATCAGCGGCGGCTCGGCGAGCCCGTCGCCGTCCGCCTCGGAGAGCCCGTCGAATTCGACCTCCGGTTCGCCGACCCCGTCGGTGACGCCGTCCGAGACCGGGTCGTCCTCGGCCACCCCGTCCGCCCCGGAGTCGGCGCGGGCGTCCGGTTCGGCCAGCCCCGCCGCCCCGGGCCAGCCGGCCCGGATCGAGCTGGCGCCGTTGAGCTACATCCAGTTCAACTCGCAGGCCACCACGCAGCTCCGGCTGATCGGCCTGACCGAGGCGTTGCGCTCCGGCCAGAACGTCGTGGTGACCTTCGACTTCGGCAACGGCAACACGGTCACCGGCCAGGCGCCGGTCGCGGTGCCGCTCACCCCGGCGGCCCCTCCGTCGCCGATCATCGAGCGCGAGGGCGGCCACGAGGGCGACGAGGGCGGCGCGACCCACGGGTGACCCGACCCGCACATCGACAAACACCCCGGCGTGGTGACCACCACGCCGGGGTGTTTTCGTCGTACGCGAGGACTAGCGTCCTGATGTGACCACCTCCCGATCGACCCCTCCGCGTGGCGGCACGGCGGGTGCCCCCCGTGGTCGGTCCGCCGCCCGCGAGCCGCGCCCGGCCTACCAGTGCGACGCCTGCGGGCACCAGCCACCCAAGTGGGTGGGGCGCTGCCCAGAGTGCGGCGAGTGGGGGGCGGTGGTCGAGAGCACGGTGACCGGCCCGACCGTCTCCGGTCGGGTGGTCAGCTCCCGGATGCCGTCCGAGCCGGCCCGACCGATCGCCACCATCAGCGCCGCCCCGGCCCGCGCCGTGCCCACCGGGGTGAGCGAGCTCGACCGGGTGCTCGGCGGCGGCCTGGTTCCCGGTGCCGTGGTGTTGCTCGCCGGCGAGCCCGGCGTGGGCAAGTCGACCCTTCTGCTCGATGTGGCGCAGCAGTGGGCGGTCGGCGCCGGCAGCCCCTCGCTGGTGGTCAGTGGCGAAGAATCGGTCAGTCAGGTGCGCCTGCGCGCCGAGCGGATGGGCACCCTGCACGAGCAGCTCTACCTCGCGGCAGAGAGCGATCTGGCCTCGGTGCTCGGTCACCTCGACGCGGTCAAGCCGGGCCTGTTGGTGCTCGACTCGGTGCAGACCATCTCGACCACCGGCACCGAGGGGGTGCCCGGCGGGGTGACCCAGGTCCGCGCGGTCACCGCCGCGCTGGTCTCGGTCGCCAAGGAGCGCGGCATCGCGACAGTGCTGGTCGGGCACGTCACCAAGGACGGCCAGGTGGCCGGGCCTCGGGTGCTGGAGCACCTGGTCGATGTGGTGCTGCACTTCGAGGGCGACAAGCACTCGTCGCTGCGCCTGGTGCGCGGCGTGAAGAACAGGTTCGGCGCGGCCGACGAGGTCGGCTGCTTCGAGATGCACGAGGGCGGCATCAGCAGCCTGGCCGACCCGTCCGGGCTGTTCCTGACCCGCTACGCGGAGCCGGTCCCGGGCACCTGCGTGACGGTGGCCATGGAGGGGCGGCGGGCCCTGGTCACCGAGGTGCAGGCCCTGATCGGCGCGACCGTGGCGGGCTCTCCCCGACGCACCGTCTCCGGCCTCGACTCGGCGCGACTGGCGATGGTGCTCGCGGTGCTGCAACGGCGCACCGAGCGGCTGACCCTGCATGACCGGGAGGTCTTCGCCGCCACCGTGGGCGGGATCCGGGTGGTGGAGCCGGCCGCCGACCTGGCGGTGGCGCTGGCGGTCGCCTCCGGCGGGCTCAACCTGGCGATCGCGCCGCACCTGGTGGCGATCGGTGAGGTGGGGCTGACCGGTGAGGTGCGTCGGGTCGGGGCGGTGCCGCGCCGGCTGGCCGAGGCGGCCCGACTGGGGTTCAAGGTGGCCCTGGTGCCGCCCGGCTGCGGCCCGGCCAGCACCGGCGCCGGCCCCGAGCAGATGCGCGTGACCGAGGTCACCGACGTCCGCTCGGCGTTGCAGCATGCGGCCCGTGCGTCCGCCGAGTGACCCACCGTGCCGACGAGGGCGGCGAAACCGGACAGCACGTCGCAAGCCGAAAACGGGGAAGAGGGCGGCATCGTGACACATCACAGTAACCACGACAGCACCCACCGCACGGCAGTCCGTAGACTGTGCCCGTGCCGATCGACCGCGATACCACCAAGCCAGCCGGCGCGCCGCCCCAGGCCCGCACCGGCGCCGTGGGCTCGCCCGCCCGCCCGATCAGCGTGAGCGTGACTGCGGGAGCCGCCGGGAGTGCCGGAGATCCGCTGCGGGCCAATCTCGCCCTGATGGCCCCGGGCACCGCCTTGCGCGACGGTCTGGAGCGCATCCTGCGGGGTCGCACGGGCGCGCTCATCGTGCTCGGCTACGACAAGGTGGTCGAGGGCCTGTGCACCGGCGGCTTCCCACTGGACGTGGAGTTCTCCGCGACCCGGGTACGCGAGCTGTGCAAGATGGACGGCGCTGTCGTGCTCTCCAGCGACGGCACCCGGATCGTCCGGGCCGCCGTGCACCTGATGCCCGACCCGTCCATCCCGACCGAAGAGTCCGGCACCCGGCACCGCACCGCCGAGCGGGTGGCTCGCCAGACCGGCTATCCGGTCATTTCGGTCAGCCAGTCCATGCGGATCATCAGCCTCTACGTCAACGGGCAACGGCACGTGCTCGACGACTCGGCGGCCATCCTCTCCCGCGCCAACCAGGCGCTCGCCACCCTGGAGCGCTACAAGCTCCGGCTGGACGAGGTCTCCGGCACGCTCTCCGCCCTGGAGATCGAGGATCTGGTCACCGTGCGGGACGCGGTGGCCGTGGTGCAGCGACTGGAGATGGTTCGCCGCATCGCCGACGAGATCGCCGGTTACGTGGTGGAGCTGGGCACAGACGGTCGCCTGCTCGCCCTGCAACTCGACGAGCTGATGGCCGGCGTGGACGCCGACCGGACCCTGGTCATCCGGGATTACCTCCCGGTCGGCCGCAAGTCGCGCACCCTCGACGAGGCTCTCGTCGAGCTGGACCTGCTCGGCGCCACCGAGCTGATCGACCTGGTGTCGGTGGCCAAGGCGATCGGCTACCCGGCCGCGTCCGACGCCCTCGACGCCGCGGTCAGTCCGCGCGGCTTCCGACTGCTGGCCAAGGTGCCCCGGCTACCGGTGGCGGTGGTCGACCGCCTGGTGCTGCACTTCGGCAGCCTCCAGCGTCTGCTCGGCGCGACAGTGGAGGACCTGCAAGCCGTCGAAGGGGTCGGCGACGCCCGGGCCCGCGGCGTCCGTGAGGGGCTTTCCCGGCTCGCCGAGGCATCCATCCTGGAACGCTACGTCTGACCCGGCTCAGCCGGTGACGGTGAGCTTCACCGGGTCGCTGAGCTTCGTGCCGACCCGAGCGAACACCTGGTACGACCCGACCGACGGGAACGGGCCGGCGGCCAGCGCGCCGTTACACCGGCTGGTGTCCCGCCCGTTCCACGGCACCTGGTAGGAGCGC
The DNA here is from genome assembly GCF_040607895.1 of Micromonospora sp. NPDC005220. Taxonomy (NCBI): domain Bacteria; kingdom Bacillati; phylum Actinomycetota; class Actinomycetes; order Micromonosporales; family Micromonosporaceae; genus Micromonospora; species Micromonospora sp. NPDC005220. The sequence continues at coordinate 99,950 of NZ_JBEXHP010000002.1, read as the reverse complement.
TCGAAGTTCGGCGTGAAGGACTGCGGGTCCGAGCCCTCGACCTTGCCGCAGGTGTCCGACGACCAGATCTTCTCGGCACCGGACTTGATGAAGATCTCCTGAAGGTCGGCGCCGACGTTGCGACTGCACGTCCGGTCCGACGTGTTCTTGATCCTCAGTTGCAGCTCGACCACCGCGCCCCGCTGCACCGAGGTCGGGCTCGCCGACGAGACCACGCTGATCTCCTCGTCGGTGCAGGTGCCGTCGTCCTCCGAACCGGCCGCCGCGCCCAGCGGCGGTGTGTTGCTGGTGATCGCCGGGCTCGGACTCGTCGCACCCGAATCAGCGGACGCGGACGACGACGGACCGCCGGTTTGCGGTGTCAGCACCGGCCCAGCGGGACCAGACGTCGCGGCGGACGTCGCCGACGGTGTGCCTCCCGCCTTCGGCTCCTTGTCGCCGGAACGACCCGAACCGGTGCAGGAGTAGAGCAGGACAATCAGGAACAGGAACCCCGCTCCGAGTACGACGGCGCGACGCCGCCAGTACACGGCGGGTGGCAGGGGGCCGACCGTCAGACGCATGATGCCCTCCACCGTAGCCGCGCCGTACCCGGCAGTGCGCCGCGACGCGCCGGAACCGATTCGAGGGGTGCGCCCGAACCTCTACTAAGGACAGACGGCGCACCGGTCACAGGTAGACCTTGCGCTGGTAGACCGCGTGCGCACCGGCCACCCGGTCCAGGAAGAGTAGCCCCGCGCAGTGGTCGATCTCGTGCTGCAACGCCCGAGCCTCGAAGCCATCGGTCACCAGCCGGACCGGCGCGCCGCTGCCCGGCAGATCACCCTCCACCACCAGCCGGCTGGCCCGCTTCACGTCCCCGGTCAGGTCCGGCACCGACATGCAGCCCTCCCGGCCCGGCTTCCACCGCGTCGCCTCGACCACGCGTGCGTTGCACAGCACGAAGGTGCCGTGCACCGTCACCGCCTTCGGGTGCCCGGTCACGTCGACGGCGAAGACCCGAGCGCCCACCCCGACCTGCGGCGCGGCCAGCCCGACGCAGCCCGGCGAAACCTTCATCGTGGCTATCAGGTCGGCCGCGAGTTGGACCGTCTCCTTGGCCGTGGGGTCGACCTCGTCCGCGGCCCGACTCAGCACCGGGTGCGGGGCGGACACCACTGCCAGCACCTCGCCCGGCACGTCGAGCGACTCCGGTGTCCAGTCCCCCAGGCCGACGGCCGGCCCGCGCTCCTCGCCGGTCACAGCAGATCCGGGTCCGCCGGCCGGAGAGTGACCTCCACGCCCAGCTCGGCAGCCGTCCGGTGCAGCCGGTCGATCAGCGTGTCCGCCACACCGGCCGGCAACTCGACCTCCGCCAGGACCACGTAGAGCGCACCGGTCAACCGGGTACTCAGATCGGTGACGTTCCCCCCGGCATCCACCAGCACCCGCGTCATCGCCGCGACGATCCCCATCCGGTCCGAACCGTGCACCGCCATCACGTACGGCTCACCCGCCGGAGGCACATCGCCGTCCGGGGTGACAGCGCGTACCGTCGCCAGCAACTGTCCCTCGGCGGCCAGCGCCGCCAGTGCGGCCTCGACCTCGGCGGCGGCCGGGCCGGTGCAGATGAGGGTCATCGCGAAATGCCCCCGCAGCCGCGTCATCGTGCTGTCGGTGAGGTTCGCGCCCAGTCGGGCCAGCACCTCCGCGACGTCGGCCACGATGCCCGGCCGGTCCCGACCGATGACGGTGATCGCGAGCTCGTTCATCCGGGCATTCTCCCCCGTCCGCCGAACGACGACGTGGCACCCCGCCCGAGCCGCCCACCCAACGGGAACGCCGGGCGTGACATCATCGACGACGCCATGACTCAACCCGAATTCGCCACAGTGGTCAGCCGGTGGTTCCAGCAGCACGCCCGTGACCTGCCCTGGCGCGAGCCCGGCGTCACCCCGTGGGCCATCCTGGTCAGCGAGGTCATGCTCCAGCAGACACCCGTGGTCCGGGTGGTGCCGGCCTGGCAGGCATGGCTGGCCCGCTGGCCGGAGCCGGCCGCGTTGGCGGCGGACACCCCGGCCGAGGCGATCCGGATGTGGGGACGCCTCGGCTACCCCCGCCGAGCGGTCCGGCTCCGCGAATGCGCGGTCGCGATCGTCGAGCGACACGGCGGCCAGGTGCCGGACCGGCTGGAGCAACTGCTGGCGCTGCCCGGTGTCGGCACCTACACGGCGCGGGCGGTGGCCGCCTTCGCGTACGGGCAGCGGCACCCTGTGGTCGACACCAACGTACGACGGGTGGTGTGCCGGGCGGTGGCCGGCGAAGCGGACGCCGGGCCCGTCACCCGACCAGCCGACCTGGTCGCCACCGAAGAGCTGCTCCCGACAGAACCGGCCGCAGCCGCGCTGGCCAGCGCCGCGTTCATGGAACTCGGCGCGGTGATCTGCACAGCCCGGTCACCGCGCTGCACCGCCTGCCCCGTCGAGTCGATCTGCGCGTGGCGGGCGTCCGGCCAGGAGGCACCCGCCGGGCCAACCCGCCGACCCCAGCGGTACGCGGGCACCGACCGACAGGTACGCGGTCTGCTGCTCGGAGTGCTCCGCGACAGCGCCGGGCCAGTCCCGCACCAGCGGCTGGACCAGGTCTGGACCGACGACGTACAACGCGCCCGCGCCCTCGCCGGCCTGGTGCAGGACGGGCTGGTCGAACCCGCCGGCACCGACTCCTTTCGCCTGGTCGGCGACGGCCCCTCCCTGCCAACGGCCGACCTCACGACCTGACCTGACCTGCCCCACCCCGCGAATCCTGCCCAGCGACCCGCTGGCCGCACGCCCGCGCGCTCCAACCCGCCGCACGCCGCAGGCCCACACGGCGCTCGCCCGCACATCGGCCGCGCGCCCACACGCCGCACGCCCACACGCCGCACGCCCACACGCCGCACGCCCACACGCCGCACGCCCACACGTCCCACGCTCCGCCGGTCGCCGGTCGCCGGTCGCCGTGGCCGGTGGCCGGTGGCCGGGCTCGGCGCAGCTCACCTCAAGATCGTGCTCGATCCTGGATGTAGTGGTGTCAGGCGCCACGGATGCCACTACATCCTGGATGTTGTGCGATCTTGCCGGCGGAGGACCCCACCGGGAGCAAGACCACCACCCGTCCCACCGGAACGCCCCACAACATCAGGGAAAGTGCTGCCTCCGGACGCGGTGAGGCAGCACTTTCCCTGATGTTGCGCGGATCTTGCCGGCCGTGGCAGCGCGAGCGCGCGGAGCATGCGCTGCCACGGATGCCGGGAAGCGGGTACGCCAGCGAGCCCGCGGCGACGGCGAGCGGGTGTACGCCGGCACACCCGCGGCGACGGCGAGCGGGCCGGCGTGGCGAGCGGGCCGGCGTGGCGAGCGGGCCGGCGTGGCGAGCGGGCGGGCCGGCGTGGCGAGCGGGCGGGCCGGCGTGGCGAGCGGGCGGGCCGGCGAGGGGGTGCGACGCGTCGGGGGGGCGGGCGGGCCTGGAGGGTGGTCGGCCGGGGTTGTTGTGGGGGCGGCGGGTGTTGCCTGTGCGGGTAGCGCACACAAAGGCGGGGCCCCGGTGGCTTGCGCCACCGGGGCCCCGCCCCTTGCTGGTTGTACTACTCGTCCACGCCTGCGGCGGCGGTGCCAGCGGCAGTGCCACCGAGGTCGGCCGGGACAGCGTCCGGAACTTCGACCGGCTTGTCCGAGCCCCGGAAAACGAGCTTGGACTTGTCGATGTCGTCCGGGTCGCCTTCGCAGTCCACCACGACGATCTGACCCGGGGTCAGCTCGTTGAACAGGATCCGCTCGGAGAGGTTGTCCTCGATGTCGCGCTGGATCGTGCGACGAAGCGGACGGGCACCGAGCACCGGGTCGAAGCCCTTCGCGGCCAGGTACTTCTTGGCGTTGTCGGTCAGCTCCAGACCCATGTCCTTGTTCCGCAGCTGGCCCTCGATCCGCTGGATCATGATGTCTACGATCGAGAGGATCTCGGTCTGGCGCAGCTGGTGGAAGACGATGGTGTCGTCGATCCGGTTGAGGAACTCAGGCCGGAAGTGCTGCTTGAGCTCGTCGTTGACCTTCTGCTTCATCCGGTCGTAGTTGGACTCGGAGTCCTCCGACTGCTGGAAGCCCAGCGACACCGCCTTGGCGACGTCACGGGTGCCCAGGTTGGTGGTCAGGATGATGACCGTGTTCTTGAAGTCCACGATCCGACCCTGACCGTCGGTGAGCCGACCGTCTTCGAGGATCTGCAGGAGCGTGTTGAACACGTCCGGGTGGGCCTTCTCGATCTCGTCGAAGAGGACCACCGAGAACGGCCGACGCCGCACCTTCTCGGTCAGCTGCCCGCCCTCGTCGTAGCCGACGTAGCCGGGAGGGGCACCCACGAGCCGGGAGACCGTGTAACGGTCGTGGAACTCGGACATGTCCAGCTGGATGAGGGCGTCCTCGCTGCCGAAGAGGAACTCGGCGAGCGCCTTGGACAGCTCGGTCTTACCGACACCGGACGGGCCGGCGAAGATGAACGAGCCCGACGGGCGCTTCGGGTCCTTCAGGCCGGCCCGGGTACGCCGGATCGCCTTCGAGACCGCCTTGACCGCGTCCTCCTGGCCGATGACGCGCTTGTGCAGCTCGTCCTCCATGCGCAGCAGGCGCGAGGTCTCCTCCTCGGTCAACTTGTAGACCGGGATGCCGGTCCAGTTGCCGAGCACCTCGGCGATCTGCTCGTCGTCAACCTCGCTGACGACGTCCAGGTCACCGGCCTTCCACTCCTTCTCCCGCTGAGCCTTCTGGCCGAGGAGCTGCTTCTCCTTGTCGCGCAGCTGGGCGGCGCGCTCGAAGTCCTGCGCGTCGATCGCGGACTCCTTGTCGCGACGCACCTGGGCGATGCGCTCGTCGAAGTCACGCAGGTCTGGCGGCGCGGTCATCCGACGGATCCGCATCCGGGCACCGGCCTCGTCGATCAGGTCGATCGCCTTGTCCGGCAGGAAGCGGTCGGAGATGTACCGGTCGGCCAGCGTCGCAGCCGCCACGAGAGCGGCGTCCGTGATGCTGACGCGGTGGTGCGCCTCGTAACGGTCACGCAGGCCCTTGAGGATCTCGATGGTGTGCGCCAGCGACGGCTCACCCACCTGGATCGGCTGGAACCGGCGCTCGAGAGCGGCGTCCTTCTCCAGGTGCTTGCGGTATTCATCCAGCGTGGTGGCACCGATGGTCTGCAGCTCACCACGGGCCAGCATCGGCTTGAGGATGCTCGCGGCGTCGATCGCGCCCTCGGCGGCACCCGCACCCACCAGGGTGTGGATCTCGTCGATGAACAGGATGATGTCGCCGCGGGTGCGGATCTCCTTGAGCACCTTCTTGAGGCGCTCCTCGAAGTCACCGCGGTAGCGGGAACCGGCGACGAGCGCGCCCAGGTCGAGCGTGTAGAGCTGCTTGTCCTTGAGGGTCTCGGGCACCTCGCCCTTGATGATCTTCTGGGACAGGCCCTCCACCACGGCGGTCTTACCGACGCCGGGCTCACCGATCAGGACCGGGTTGTTCTTGGTACGGCGGGAGAGCACCTGCATGACCCGCTCGATTTCCTTCTCGCGCCCGATGACCGGGTCGAGCTTGCCCTCGCGGGCGGCCTGGGTCAGGTTGCGGCCGAACTGGTCCAGCACCAGGCTGGTCGACGGCGCGGCCTCACCCGGCGCGGCGCCCGCAGCAGCAGGCTCCTTGCCCTGGTAGCCGGAGAGCAGCTGGATCACCTGCTGGCGGACCCGGTTGAGGTCGGCGCCGAGCTTGACCAGCACCTGGGCGGCGACGCCCTCGCCCTCACGGATCAGCCCGAGCAGGATGTGCTCCGTGCCGATGTAGTTGTGGCCGAGCTGCAGCGCCTCGCGCAGCGACAGCTCAAGCACCTTCTTCGCCCGCGGCGTGAACGGGATGTGCCCGCTCGGCGCCTGCTGGCCCTGGCCAATGATCTCCTCGACCTGCTGGCGGACGCCCTCCAGGGAGATGCCGAGGCTCTCCAGGGCCTTTGCCGCGACGCCTTCACCTTCGTGGATCAGGCCCAGCAGGATGTGTTCCGTACCGATGTAGTTGTGGTTGAGCATCCGGGCCTCTTCTTGGGCCAGGACGACAACCCGTCGCGCTCGGTCGGTGAACCGCTCGAACATGCCCTCGTGCTCCTCACGTGCCGTGCGCCTTGATGGTCAAATCTTGGCGGGGCCGGTGCGCGAACGTCCAGGACGGGCGTCCGTGCCTCCTTACTCTATCGTCGCTGACCGACTCAGCTGAGGTCGTGTGTCGCTGCGCTGGGTCGGTTCCACGTCGTTTTGAACAACCGTCCGCGCTCAGGAGGTGTTCCGGTAGTCCTGTCGCTACGCGCAGAGCGAAATCCGACTGGCTCGACGGAAGCCCGATCCGGGGTCCGGAAGCGCTCCGGAAGGCCCCGGGAGGGCGGACCGGCGTCGCGACAAGCGCCGCGCCGGACCCTGGGGGAGGTTGTCCACAGGTTGTGGATAGCTGTTCCACTGGTTGTGGACAACGCCGGCTGGCCCGGAATGCTTCCCGGCCCCGAACAGACACAACGACGCCACCCCGAGCGGGCCCGGCGAGGTCACCCCGAAACGACGATGCCACCCCACACGGGCACGTCGAGGTCACCCCGAAACGGCGAGTCACCCCAAACGGGCACACGACGCCGCCCGGACACGGCGACGCCGGCCCGGAGTAATCCTCCGGTCCGGCGTCGGTGTCGCCTGCGGTGGCGGCTGGCCACCAAGCTGCTGACGGATCAGCGCTTCGCGTGGAACTCGTCCACGATCTCCTGCGGGATACGACCCCGGTCCGAGATGTCCTTGCCGGCCTTCTTGGCCCACTCCCGGATCGCCTTGTTCTGTTCCCGATCGGCAGTCGCGCCACCCCGACCACGGGCAGCCCGCCCACCGATCACCACGCCGCCCCGCCCGACCTTGGTGCCGGCACCGACGTACGCGGCAAATGCGTCGCGCAATTTCGCGGCGTTGGCGCTCGACAGGTCGATCTCGTACTGAACGCCGTCGAGGGCGAACTTGACGGTCTCGTCCGCGTCCCCGCCGTCCAGGTCATCGACCAGCTTGTGAATGATCTGCTTGGCCACGTCCCACATTCCTTTCGAGCAGGGTGCTCCTGCTAACGAGAGCACAATAACCCGCGCGCCGCTCGTCGCGTCAATAGGACCCCGTTACGGCTCGGCGTGAGCCAGGCGGGACTACTCCTGGCGGACCAACGGGAAGAGGATCGTTTCCCGAATTCCGAGCCCGGTCAGGGCCATCAACAGCCGGTCGATTCCCATTCCCATACCGCCGGCCGGCGGCATTCCATACTCCATCGCCCGAAGAAAGTCCTCGTCGAGACGCATCGCCTCGTCGTCGCCACGGGCGGCCAACTGCGCCTGGGCGACCAGCCGTTCCCGCTGCACGATCGGGTCGACCAGCTCGGAGTACCCGGTGCCCAGCTCGAAACCGAGCACGTAGAGGTCCCACTTCTCGGCCAGCCCCGGCTCGCTGCGGTGCGCCCGGGTCAGCGGGCTCGTCTCCTCCGGGTAGTCCCGTACGAAGGTGGGCGCCTCCAGGCCGGGAACGACCAGCTCCTCGAACAACTCCTCGGCCAGCTTGCCCGGGCCCCACTTCGGATCAACGGCCAATCCCACCTTGTCCGCGTACTCCACCAGACGGGAGCGTTCGGTGCGGACCGTGACCTCCTCGCCGAGTGCTTCGGAAAGCACACCGAACAACGTCACGGACCGCCACTCGCCGCCCAGGTCGAACTCCCGCCCGTCGGCGTGGGTCACCACCGTCGAGCCGCTCACCGCGATCGCCGCCTGTTGCACGAGATTACGGGTCAGCTCGCCGATCGTGTCGTAGTCGCCGTACGCCTGGTACGTCTCCAGCATCGCGAACTCCGGCGAGTGCGAAGAGTCGACACCCTCATTACGGAAGTTGCGGTTGATCTCGAAGACGCGGTCGACGCCGCCGACCACAGCGCGCTTGAGAAACAGTTCCGGAGCGATTCGCAGATACAGATCGGTGTTCAACGCATTGCTGTGGGTCACGAAGGGTCGGGCCGCCGCGCCTCCATGCAGCAGTTGCAACATCGGCGTTTCCACCTCGATGAAGCCCTGCCCGTGCAGTGAATCGCGCAGACTGCGTACCGCGGCGGCCCGGGTGCGCACCATCTCCCGTGCCTGCGGCCGGACAATCAGATCGACGTAACGCTGCCGAACGCGCGCCTCCTCGGAGAGGGGCTTGTGAGCCACCGGCAACGGTCGCAGCGCCTTGGCGGTCATCTCCCACTGCTGGGCCAGCACCGACAGCTCGCCCCGGCGGCTGGTGATCACCTCGCCGGTGACGCCGACGTGGTCGCCGAGGTCGACGAGGCGCTTCCACGCCTCCAGTCGCTCCGGCCCGACCCGGTCCAGGGAGAGCATCGCCTGCAGCTCGGTGCCGTCGCCGTCCCGCAGGGTCGCGAAGCAGAGCTTGCCCGTGTTGCGTACGAAGATCACCCGGCCGGTGACCGCGACCTGGTCGCCGGTCGCGGTGTCGGTCGGCAGGTCGGCGTAGCTCGCCCGGACCTGCGCCAGGGTGGTGGTGCGGGGGAAGCCGACCGGGTAGGGCTCAATGCCCTCGGCGAGCATCCGGTCCCGCTTCTCCCGGCGGACCTTCATCTGCTCGGGAAGGTCGTCGGCGGGGTCCACTGGCACGGGGTTCTGCTCGCTCACGGCACGCTTCCTCGTCACGGAGATATACAGGGGGTCAGGGCCGAGCGTACTCAAGCGGTCCGGAGGCTGTTACGGGATAACCTGCCCGTCATGGTCGATCACACTCATGCCCTGTCGTTCGGTGCCGCTGCGAGTGATTACGACCGGTTCCGACCACGTTATCCCGACGCTGCGGTCCGTTGGGCACTCGACGGGCTGAGCGAGGCCCGGGTGGTCGATCTGGCGGCGGGCACCGGCATCCTGACCCGCGCTGTGCTGGCCCTGGGCCACCAGGTCGTACCGGTGGAGCCCGATCCGGGAATGCGGGCGCAGCTGGCCGTCAGCACCCCGGGCACGACGGCGCTGGCGGGCAGCGCCGAGGCGGTGCCCCTGCCCGACTCTGCGGCGGACGCGGTGCTGGTCGGGACGGCGTACCACTGGTTCGACCGGGAGCCCGCGCACACCGAGATGGCAAGGGTGCTCCGCCCCGGCGGCACCTTCGCCCCCATCTGGAACATCCGGGACGACAGCGTCGACTGGGTCGCCGAGCTGGGCCGTATCGCCCACCTCGGAGACAAGTCGCCCAGGACGGTCATCGGGGAGTACGCAGACTTCGGCCCCGAGTTCGACGCCATCGAGCAGCGTGAGTTCACCCACCGCACCACGCTCACGCCGGACCAGTTGCTCGGCATGGTCCGCACCCGCTCGTACTGGCTCACCGCCTCCACCGAGGATCAGCGGCGGGTGGAGCGGGAGCTGGCCGAACTCCTGGACACCCACCCCGCCCTGGTCGGCCGGGACACCATCGAGCTGCCGTACCGGACGCTGGTGCTGCGCGCCCGGCGGCGCTGACCCAGCGGGCTCACCGGTTGCGCTCGTAGACCATCCGCAGGCCGATCAGCGTGATCATCGGCTCGTGGTGGGTGATGCTGCGACACTCGTTCATCACCAGCGAGGCGAGGCCGCCGGTGGCGATCACCGCCCGCACCTCGCCCAGCTCCTCGGTCATCCGCTCGACGATCCGGTCCACCTGCCCGGCGAAGCCGAAGTACAGGCCGGCCTGGAGACACTCCACGGTGTTCTTGCCAATCACCGAGCGGGGCATGGTGGCCTCGACCTTGCGCAGCTGCGCGGCCCGGGCGGCCAACGCGTCGAAGGAGATCTCGATGCCCGGGGCGAACGCGCCACCGAGGAACTCACCGCGCTCGCTGATCACGTCGAAGTTGGTGGTGGTGCCGAAGTCCACCACGATCGACGGGCCGCCGTAGAGGGTGTACGCGGCCAGGGTGTTCACCACCCGGTCCGCGCCGACCTCCTTCGGGTTGTCGATCGCCAACTGCACCCCGGTCCGCACTCCCGGCTCGACCACGACGCTCGGCAGGTCGGCGTAGTAGCGGCCGAGCATGGTGCGCAGCGACCGCAGCGCGGCCGGCACCGTGGAGCAGGCGGCCACCCCGGTGATCTCGACGTTGTCCCCGGCGAGCAGGCCCCGGAACATCAGGCCCAGCTCATCCGCCGTCGAGCGGGCATCGGTCTTGATCCGCCAGGAGTGCACCAGCTTGTCGCCGTCGAAGGTCGCCAGCACGGTGTTGGTGTTTCCGATGTCGATGCAGAGCAGCACGCACGCAGCCTAGACAACTAGTTGGTGCGCAGGTCCAGCGCGATGTCCAGGATCGGCGACGAGTGCGTCAACGCGCCCACCGAGAGGAAGTCCACGCCGGTGGCCGCGTACCGGCCGGCGACCTCCAGGGTCAGCCCGCCGGTCGCCTCCAGCTCCGCCCGGTCACCCACCGCGGCCACCGCCTCGGCCAGCACCTCCGGCGTCATGTTGTCGCAGAGCAGGAAGTCCGCGCCGGCCTCCACCGCCTCCACCGCCTCGCCGACCGTGGTCACCTCCACCTGCACCGGCACCTCCGGGAACGCCTCCCGGACCCGCCGGTAGGCAGCCGTGATACCCCCGGCCGCCAGCTTGTGGTTGTCCTTGATCATGGCCACGTCGTAGAGGCCCATCCGCTTGTTGGTGCCACCGCCGGCGCGCACCGCGTACTTCTCCAGGGTCCGCAGGCCCGGCGTCGTCTTGCGGGTGTCCAGCACCATCGCCTTCGAGCCGGCCAGGGCGTCCGCCCAGGCACGCGTGTGGGTGGCCACCCCGGACATCCGGCAGAGCAGATTGAGCGCCGTCCGCTCGGCCGTCAGCAGCAGCCGGGTCGGGCCGGTCACCGTCGCCAGCACGTCGCCGCGGGCCACCCGCTCGCCGTCGCGGGCCAGCACCGACACCTCGACGGTACGACCGAAGCCCGTCACCTCGCCCACCAGCTCGAACACGGCGGCGGCCACCGCCATCCCGGCCAACACCCCGTCCGCGCGGGCCACCAGGTCGGCGGTGTCGGTCTGCTCCGCCGGAATGGTGGCCACGCTTGTGACGTCCAGGAAGTCCGGGCCCAGATCCTCGACCAGCGCGCCCTCGATCACCTGCCGCACCTGCGCCGGATCCAGCCCAGCCGTCCGCAACGCCGCCTCGGTCGACTCCGTCAATGCCATCTCCGTTCGCGACTGCGGGGCTCGCAAAACCGGCTCACTCCTCGCGCTCACTGTGACCTTCCTTCCCAATGCTGCGTCACCCGGCCCTGCGCCCCGACCGCTCCGACCAGATGGCCCAGCCACCGCTCGTCGGCCGTCGGGAAGTCCTCCCGCCAGTGGCAGCCCCGGGTCTCGGCCCGGGCGTACGCGGCGGCGACCAGCGTCGACGCCACGGTGAGCAGATTCGTCGCCTCCCAGTCGGCGGTCCGCGGCCGGCCCCGGGCAACGCCCAACTCGGTCAACGCCCCGGCCGTGTCGGCCAGCGTCGCCGCGGATCGGAGCACCCCGGCCCCCCGGGTCATCGCCCGTTGCAGGGTCGGCGTCACCGCCGCGGGCAGCACCCAACCCGTACCGCCACGCCAGGCGCCGGTCTCCGCCGGTTGGGCCTGCTCGGGCAGGCCGGCCGCGATGTCCTCGGCGATCCGTCGGGAGAAGACCAGGCCCTCCAGCAGCGAGTTGCTGGCCAGCCGGTTCGCGCCGTGCACGCCCGTGCAGGCCACCTCGCCGCAGGCGTACAGGCCGGGGATGGAGGTACGGCCGCGCAGGTCGGTACGGACTCCGCCGGAGGCGTAGTGGGCGGCCGGCGCCACCGGGATCAGGTCGGTCGCCGGGTCCACGCCGATCGCCAGGCAGGACGCCACGATGGTGGGGAACCGACCGGCCAGGAAATCGCCGCCCAGGTGCCGTGCGTCGAGGAAGACGTGGTCCGCGCCGCTGGCCAGCAGCACCCGGTGGATGCCCTTGGCCACCACGTCCCGAGGGGCCAGCTCGGCCAACTCGTGCTGGCCCACCATGAACCTCTTGCCGTCCCCATCCACCAGGTACGCGCCCTCGCCGCGCAACGCCTCCGAGACCAGCGGCTGCTGCGCGTGCCCCGCCCCGGGCACCCCGGCGCCGGACGGGGTGATCAGCGCGGTCGGGTGGAACTGGACGAACTCCACGTCGGTCACCGCCGCGCCGGCCCGCAGCGCCAGCGCCACCCCGTCCCCGGTGGAGACCGCCGGGTTGGTGGTGGCCGAGAAGACCTGCCCCATCCCGCCGGTGGCGAGCACCACCGCACGGGCCAGCAGCGCGCCGACGCCGTCCTCGCTGCCCTCGCCCAACACGTGCAGGGTGATCCCGCAGGCCGGCCCGAGCCCGTCCGGGCCGTCGCCGGGCGCCCGCAGCAGATCCAACACGAGGGCGTGCTCGACCAGCCGGATCCACGGGTCGCGCTGCACCGCGGCGTGCAGGGCCCGCTGCACCTCCGCGCCGGTGGCGTCCCCGCCGGCATGCACGATCCGGTCCGCCCGGTGGCCGCCCTCGCGGGTCAGCATCAGCGAGCCGTCCGGGTGACGATCGAACTCGGCGCCGATCCGGATCAGCTCACGCAGCCGGGTCGGACCCTCCTCGACCAGCACCCGGACCGCCGCCGGGTCGCACAGCCCGACGCCGGCGACCTCGGTGTCCCGCGCGTGCGCCGCCGGGGTGTCGGCCGGGTCGAGCACGGCGGCGATGCCGCCCTGCGCCCACCGGGTCGAGCCGTCGTCAATGTTGACCTTGGTAACGACGGTGACGTGCAGACCCGCCTCTCGCAGGTGCAGCGCCGCGGTCAACCCGGCCACGCCGGAACCCACCACGATCACGTCGGTGGTCTCCACCCAGCCGGGCGCGGGCGCGGCCAGCAGCGCGGGCAGGGCAGGCAGGTCGACGGTCGGGAGGTCCATCCCCCCAGTCAACCCGAACCATCCTCGCCCGGGGCGGCGGGGGCGGGACGAGTGTTCTGGGCGACCCCGTCCGGCGCCCGCCGTGCCGCGCCGACCGTCAGGCCGTGGTCACTTCGTCCGGACCGGCAGACCCGCCGGGCCCGCGCCCTTCAGCGAGGCGGTCACCGTACGGTCACTGAGCCACAAATAGCAGCGGACGCCTCGATCACCGACCTTCCACCGCCCCGCCCCCGGCGGTCGGACCACCACCCCGCTGCGGAAACGCAGCCTGGTGTCATCCGGGACCCCCGTGTACCGGGCGAGGACACTGCGACAACCCGTGTATAGCGGCAACCAGTCGGCGTCCCGGGTGGGGTACGGGCGATCCGGTGCCCGCCACACCCCGACGAACTCGGCGTCGTGCTGTTTGCCGCACTCCACCGGGGTCAGCGTCTGCACACCCCGGCCGGCGCCGCCGCGGGTCTGCTGGCAACCGAGGCGCAGCCCGGTAGGCACCTTCAACGCGTCCCGCAGACTGCCCGACCGGACCACCACCGTGGCCGCCGCCTCGACCGTGGTCAGCTCGGTGAGGTCGCAGCGGAACCACCGGGAACCCGCCGCCCAGCCCGGCCCGTTGGGCAGCGCCACGGACAGCCGAAGCCGGCCGGACCGCCAGTCGTCACCCAGGTAGCCCGCCGCACGGGTGTCACACTCGGCGAACGCGCCCCGCAACTCCGCCGAACCACCCGCCGGAGCGGTCGTCCGCTCGACCGGGAACACCCCCACGTGCACGGTCTCCAGTCGGTGCGGCCCGGCGCAGTCCACCGGCTCATAGCCGGCCAGGCTGACCAGATCGGTGAAGTCGGCGGCGTGACACACACCGGCGGCCGGGGTGAACGCAGACGGGGCCGGCAACGCCGCCCAGTCGTCGGTCAGATCACCGTCCAAGCCGCCGGACCCGGCGCAGCCCACCAGCAGCACTGCCGTCACGGCAGCGGCGAACAGGGTCGTCATGGCACGGCTCATCGCGGCCTCCCCCAGCCACCGACCGGCTTCCGCCAGCGTGCCCAGGGTAACCGGAAATGACCTTCTGGTGACAGACCGGAATCGTGGTACGGGGGATCAGACTCCGGACACGGCCAGCGGGCTGGGCACCGGGTTCCCGGCCGTCCCGGGCGCCGCAGCAGCCGGATCGGCACCCAGCTCGATCACCCGGTTGTCGGCGTCGACGTGCACGACCCGTGGCCGGTAGGACCGGGCCTCGGCGTCGTCCATCTGCCCGTACGAGATCAGAATGACCAGGTCACCGGGGTGCACCAGGTGCGCGGCGGCGCCGTTGATGCCGATCACGCCGCTGCCCCGCTGGCCCGGGATCACGTACGTCTCCAGCCGGGCGCCATTGGTGATGTCCACGATCGCCACCTGCTCGCCGGGGAGCAGGTCGGCGGCGTCGAGCAGGTCCTCGTCCACCGTCACCGAACCGACGTAGTGCAGGTCGGCCTGGGTCACCGTGGCTCGGTGGATCTTCGACTTGAGCATGGTCCGCAACATCGGGGTGGCCTTTCGCGGGATTGGTGGAGTGGCGGCGCGGCCGGATCAGGGACGTGGGGCGAGGTGGATCGCCGCGTTGTCGATCAACCGGGTGGCGCCCACCCAGGCGGCGATCACCAGCCGGGCCGGGCCGGACACCGGCCCCGGCTCCAACTCGGGATCGGTGAGCACCAGGTAGTCGAGGCGGGCGCCGGGCGTACCGGCGCCGAACGCGGCGTGCGCGGCGGTCAGCACCGCCCCCGCGTCCAGGCCGTCGTCGGCGGCCCGCGCACCGGCCTGCAGCGCGGCGGACAGGCTCAGCGCGGCGGCCCGTTCCGGTTCGCTCAGGTAGCGGTTGCGGCTGGACAGCGCCAACCCGTCCGGCTCCCGGACGGTCGGCACGCCGACCACCTCGACCGGCACGTCCAGGTCACGGACCATCCGCCGGACCAGGGTGAGCTGCTGGTAGTCCTTCTCGCCGAAGAACGCCAGGTCGGGCTGGGTGAGCTGGAGCAACTTCAGCACCACGGTGAGCACGCCGTGGAAGAAGCCGGGGCGGCTCGCCCCCTCCAGCTCGGCGCCGAGCGGACCCGGATCGAGGCGGACCCGCGGCTGCCCGTCCGGGTACATGTCCGCCACCGACGGGGCGAAGACCAGCTCGGCGCCCGCCCGCCGGCACACCTCCAGGTCGGCGTCGAGGGTGCGCGGGTAGCGGTCGAAGTCCTCGTTCGGCCCGAACTGCAGCGGGTTCACGAAGATCGTCACCAGCACGTGGTCGGCCTGTTCCCGGGCCGCACGCAGCAGCGTCTCGTGCCCGGAGTGCAGCGCGCCCATGGTCATCACCACCCCGACCGTGCCCTTCAGCCCGGCCCGGGCGTGCGCCAACTCGGCGCGCGTGTGGACAAGCTCGGTCATGCCGCCACCTCCCGACCGCTGTCGGCCAGCACACCGAGCAGCGACTGTGCGTCCACCGGCCGCAGCCGGCCGGCGGCGATCGCCCGGTCGGCGGTACGACGGGCCAGCGCCAGGTAGGCGGGGACGGACTCCGGTGCGGTGGCCGCCAACCGGGCCAGGTGCCGCTGCACGGTGCCCGCGTCGCCCCGGGAGACCGGGCCGGTCAACGCGTCGTCGCCGAGCCGCAGCGCGTTCTCCAGGGCGGCCCGCAGCAGCGGGGCGAGCACCTTCTCCGGCCGGGACACCCCGGCGTCCCGCAACCGGTCGGTCGCCTCGTTGACCAGGGTGACCAGGTGGTTCGCGCCGTGGGCCAGCGCGGCGTGGTAGAGCGGGCGGTCCGACTCGGCCACCCACTCGGGCACGCCACCGAGGTCGGCGACCAGCCGGGACGCCAGCGGGCGCAACTCCGCCGGTGCGGTCACCCCGTACGAGATGCCGTCCAGCCGAGCCAGGTCGTCCGGCGTACCGGTGAAGGTCATCGCCGGGTGCAGGGCGAGCGGCCGGGCGCCCGCCGCGACGGCCGGCCCCAGCACGGCCAGGCCGTGCGCTCCCGAGGTGTGCGCGACGATCTGACCCGGATGCAGCGCGCCCCGCTCGGCGAGGTCGGCCACCACACCGGCCAGCCGATCGTCCGGCACCGCGATCAGCAGCAGGTCGGCGGCGGCGTGGGCCACCGCTGCGACCGGGCGGCGGGGCACCTCGGGCAGCAGCAGGGCGAGGCGGGCACGGCTGGCTCCGGAGCCGCCGGAGACGGCGACCACCCGGTGCCCGGCGGCGGCGAGCGCGGCGCCCAGCACGGCGCCGACCCGGCCGGCGCCAACGACACCGACGGTGAGCAGACGGGAGGTGGCGGGAGTGGCGGAGGCACCGAGAACGGCGGGCCCGTGCGGGGCGGCCGGACGCGGGCGCGACGGTGCGCTCATGACGACGATCCAGTCCTCGAGAAGGGGTACCGGTCGATCGCAAGTATGCGCCCGGCCCACCGAACCCGGACAAGCATGTGTGAAAACCTTCACCGCCCCCGGAAGTGCCCTCCGCCACCGTCCCGACCGCCGCAGAAGCGCCGCCCACCATCGCGTTCCCGCCACCATCTTGATCAGGTGATGAAAAATAGGCGTCCGGGTCGTTTCTGACCTACTTTTCATCACCTGATCACCGCGCACCCCTCCGGCATCGAACCAGCTACCGCGGGTGAGCGCAGCGCACCTTGACCTCGGAGTGACCTGATGTCGATCGCCTGGCGGGACGCGATGAGCCGAGCCCTCTACGGGCCGGGCGGCTTCTTCGTCGCCGACACCGGGCCGGCCGACCACTTCCGCACCAGCGTGCACGCGTCCCCTGCGTTCGCCAGCGCACTGCTGCGCCTTCTCGAACAGGTGGACGCCGCCCTCGACCACCCGTCGCGTCTCGACGTGGTCGACGTGGGCGCGGGTCGAGGAGAACTGCTGCTGTCCATCGCGGGCGCGGTGGGGGTTTCCGGGGGTGCCGTCGGGCTTGCGGTGGGGGTTTCCGGGGAGCCCGCCCACTCCGGGCGGTCAGGCTTGATCCCTCCGTGGTCGGGCTCCCCGGAAACCCTGACTCCCACGGCCGCCGTCCGTCGCTCACCCGACGAGCCGTCGTTGGGCACCGCCCGTCCGTCGCTCGCGCAGCGAATCCGCTTCACAGCAGTCGAGTACGCCGACCGCCCTGAGAACCTGCCCGCAGAGATCAACTGGACAGCCGAGATCCCCGAGGAGATCACCGGGCTGTTGATCGCCACCGAGTGGTTGGACAACGTGCCGCTGGACGTGGCCGTCCACACGGAGGACGGCTGGCGGTACGTGCTGGTCGACCCGGAAAGTGGTGCCGAATCGATTGGGGAGCTGGTCAGCCCGGCTGATCTCGACTGGCTCACCACCTGGTGGCCCACGACCCTGCTCAGTGCGGGGGTGACCTCAACGGGCGCGACAAGCGGCAGCGAGTCGGGTTTTGGGGCAGCCCGGCCGGCGCAGGGATCAAGCCTGACCGCCCGGAGCCGGCCGGGCTGCCCCGAAACCCCCAGCAGCGACTACCAACGAGCCGAGATCGGCCGAAGCAGAGATGAGGCATGGGCCGACGCCCTGCGGCAGATCAGCCGAGGTCTCGCGGTGGCCGTGGACTACGGGCACCTCAGGGAGGCACGACCGGTGGACGGGACGTTGACCGGGTACCGGGGTGGGCGGCAGGTGCCTCCGGTGCCGGACGGGTCGAGTGACGTCACCGCGCACGTGGCCATGGACTCGGTCGCCTCCGCTGGCGCGGCGGTCGCCCGGTGCGCGTACTCCCTGGTCTCGCAGCGGGAGGCGCTGCGGGCGCTCGGGGCCGACGGCGGGCGACCGCCGCTCAGCCTGGCCGGCAGTGACCCGGCCGGCTACCTGCGGGCGCTGGCCGCCGCGTCGGCGGTGACCGAGCTGACCGACCCGACCGGGCTCGGCGGGCACTGGTGGCTGCGCCAGCCGGTCGGCATCCCGTTCGGGCCGGCCGTGGCACGATGACGGGCATGACCACCGACGCCGGGGCCCTTCGTGAACTGACCGTCGGCACCGGGGCCGGCCTGGTACCCGGCACCGGAGATCAGCCGCTCGGCACCGACATGGTGCTGAACATCGGCCCGCAGCACCCCTCCACCCACGGTGTGCTGCGGTTGAAGCTGGTGCTCGACGGCGAGCGGGTGGTCGCCTGTGAACCGATCGTCGGGTACATGCACCGGGGCGCGGAGAAGCTCTTCGAGGTGCGTGACTACCGGCAGATCATCGTGCTGGCCAACCGGCACGACTGGCTCTCGGCGTTCTCCAACGAGCTGGGTGTGGTGCTCGCCGTGGAACGCCTGATGGGCATGGAGGTGCCGGAGCGGGCCACCTGGCTGCGGATGGCCCTCGCGGAGCTGAACCGGGTGCTCAACCACCTGATGTTCCTCGGCTCGTACCCGTTGGAGATCGGGGCGATCACACCGATCTTCTACGCGTTCCGGGAACGGGAGACCATCCAGGCGGTGATGGAGGAGGTCTCCGGCGGCCGGATCCACTACATGTTCAACCGGGTGGGTGGCCTCAAGGAGGAGGTGCCGTACGGGTGGACCGGGCGGGCCCGCGCGGCCATCGGCGAGGTGCGCCGCCGGCTGCCTGACCTGGACCACCTGATCCGGCGTAACGAGATCTTCCTGGCCCGTACCGTCGGCGTGGGTGTGCTGTCCGCCGCGGACGCCGCCGCGTTCGGCGCTTCCGGGCCGGTGGCCCGCGCCTCCGGGCTCGACCTGGACCTGCGCCGCGACGACCCCTACCTGGCGTACGACGAGCTGGACGTGCCGGTGGTCACCCGCACCACCGGGGACTGCCACGCGCGTTTCGAGGTGCTGCTCGACCAGGTGTACGCGTCGCTGGACCTTGCCGAGCAGTGCCTCGACCGGGTGGACCAGCTGACCGGGCCGATCAACACCCGGCTACCGAAGGTGCTCAAGGCGCCGGAGGGGCACACGTACGCCTGGACGGAGAACCCGCTCGGCATCAACGGTTACTACCTGGTGTCCCGGGGTGAGAAGACGCCGTGGCGGTTGAAGTTGCGCACCGCCTCGTACGCGAACGTGCAGGCGTTGGCCACCCTGCTCCCCGGCTGCCTGGTCCCGGATCTGATCGCGATCCTCGGCTCGATGTTCTTCGTGGTCGGCGACATCGACAAGTGACCCGAGTCGCCTGACCGGTCACCGCCAGCGGTCGCTGGGTGGCGCGCCGCCGGCACGCGGTACGTCGTCCTGGGGCGGGTAGCCGTAGCGCTCGTCGACCCGCCGCCGGCCGGTCCGCTCCGGCACGGGTTCCACCTGGTGGCCGCGTTGGCGCGGTGGGCGCCACTCGTCCGGCACCGGCACCCCACCCACCGGCAGCGCGGGCCTGCCCGGCTCGGCCCGCCGGCCACCGTCGCGGTCGTGCCGGCGCGCCGGCTCCTCCCGGGGGTACGACTCCCGCTCCTCGTAGCGACGCGGCTCCGCATAACGGCCGGCGTCCTCGTACCGACCGGCGTCCTCGTACCGGTGCGGCTCTTCGTACCCACCGGCGTCCTCGTAGCGGCCGGCGTCCTCGTAGCGGCCGGCTTCCTCGTACCGGTGCGGCTCCTCGTGGCGGACGGCGGCCCAGCGGTCGGCCACCCGGTACTCGGTGCCGGTGGCGTCGGCGTGCACCTCGGCCCGGCGTTCACCGACCCGCACCTCGCGACCGTTCTCGTCGTCGCGGACGGCGGCCCACCGGTCACCGGCCCGCAGCTGCGACCAGTACTCGCCGGTGTCGTCGGCGCGCAGCGGCGGTCCGGGCTGCGGCGGCGCTGCGCCCGCCCGGTCGCGCTGCTCCGACCAGCCCCGATCGTCCGGGCTGTCCCAGGAAGCGGCTGCCGGCCGCTCCGGGGTGCGGTGCGACCGGGCCGTCGGGGCGGGCTCGTCGGGCTGGGCGTACGCGTCGCGCCGATCGGTCCACTCCGGTTCGTCGCGGCGACCCGTCCAGCCCGGCTCGTCGCCGTACCCGGCCCTGGGGCGCTCCTCCGGCTCGCTCCTCGCCCGGCCGGCCGGGCGGGGACGCTCGTCCGCGTCGCCGCCCCGGGTCCACTCCTGCGCTGGCGGGGTCCACTGACCGGCGTACCCGCCGCCGTAGCGCCCGGCCGGCTCGGCCGCGCCGCCGTCCACCACTGTGTGCCGGGTGGTGACGTGCACGGTTTCGGTGTGTCGGACCACGCCACCCGGCCGGTGCGCCGGTTCCGGGCGGTCGTGCTCGCGGGGGCGGGCTGAGCCGTACGCGGCGGCGGCCGGCCGCTCCCCGCCGTACACCCCGGCGGTGGCCGGCGGCTGGGGCGCCTCCCGCGCGTACGCCGGCTCGTCGTCGTCCTGGTGCTCGGAGCGCCCCCACCGGGGCGCGTCGTCGGGGCCCGACACCCGGGCGCGGCCGGCCGGCGCGTCACCCGCGACCCGGCTACGGGCCGCCACCGGTACGTCGTCCACCGGTGGCTCGACGGCAGCCACGCGCGCCCGCCCGGCGCCTGCCGGCTCCACAGCGGGGGCGGCACCGGCGAGGGCCGCACCGCTGGCGTCGAGGCGGCGGCGCACCGCGGCGATCCCCTCCTGGGCCCGTTGCGCCTGGTCGAGCGCCTGGTTACCGCGCTGCGCGGCGGCCACGATCTCGCTGCGCAGCTCCCGACGCAGCTCCTCGATCTCGTCCAGCAGCTCGTCGGTCCGCGCCGAGTCGCCCTCGCCGCCGGGCCGCAGCGCGATGGAGAGGCCGATCAGCACCACCGCGAGAATGGCGAGCACCGCGGCGAAGCGCAGCGGGCCGTTGCCGTCGGCCACCAGCAGGATCAACGCCGCCACCGGCGCGAGCGCGACGCCCGCCCAGAAGAGCACGTTCAGCAACGCTGGTTGACGCCGGGCGTCAGAGGTGGCCGGGGCTGGCATGGATGTGCAGCCTACCGACGATATCCACCGGAGGGAACGGGGTCCCCGGGATGCGCGGACGCCCCCGCCCGGTCGGGGGCGGGGGCGTCCTCAGCACCTGCGGAGGGGGCTCAACTGGTGGCGAAGGCGCCATCCGAGGAGAAGATCAGGCCCACGCTGATCGAGCCGTCGCGCAGCCCGCTCTTGGTCAGCGGTCCGCCCTGGTCCAGGGAGGAGAACTTGCCGACCGACAGCCCGTACGTCTTCTCCAGGCCCGGCTTGCAGAACGGACGCTGCTCGCACTCCGGCGGGCCACCCAGCACCGTCGCGCTGCCGGAGCACTTCGCCGCCAGCTCGGAGAGGGTCCGCACGCCGTACTTGTCGGCGAAGGCCTGGGTCACCGCGAAGGCGTTCTGGTCCTGTGCGGCGGCCGGGGTGCCGAAGGTGAGGCCGGCCTTGTCGC
This sequence comes from Micromonospora sp. NPDC005220, assembly GCF_040607895.1. Classification (NCBI taxonomy): domain Bacteria; kingdom Bacillati; phylum Actinomycetota; class Actinomycetes; order Micromonosporales; family Micromonosporaceae; genus Micromonospora; species Micromonospora sp. NPDC005220. Next base: position 78,601 of record NZ_JBEXHP010000002.1, on the reverse strand, counting down.
CCTCGGCCTTCAGCGCGGTCACCGTCGTGTTGATGTCGGGCGAGGAGACCGGCTGGGCGTTCTGGCCGTTGGCCTTGGTGTTGAGGAACTCCGCCATGGTCGCCGCGTACTCCGGGACGACCTGGATCTCGCCCTTCTCCAGAGCCGGCGCGTAAAGCTCCCGGTTGCCGATCTGCTGCACCTTGACCTGGTAGCCGGCCGCGGTGAGCGCGATCCGGTACAGCTCGCCCAGGATCTGGCTCTCGGCGAAGTTGCCGGCACCCACCGTGATGTCGCCACCGGGGCCCTTGGCGATGCCCGCGGTGAGGTTGTTGGCGCTGGCGAACTCCTCGGCCGCCACCTTGGGGGTCTTGCGGTCCTCGTTCACCGCCTTGTTGAGCTGGATCAGCTTGGGAGTGTCGAGCGCGGCGGAGACCTTGTCCAGTGCGGCGATCAGTTGCGGGTTGGCCGCCTTGCTGTTCACCGCGGGAATGACGTTGTCGGAGTTCTGGAGCTTCTTGTCGTCCTGCAGAGCGATGAGCTGCTGGCCGGCGACCGGGGCGCACCCGGCGCCGGAGGCGCTCGTTGCGGGTGCGTCGGTGCCGGACGAGCCGGCGTCACCGCAGCCGGTGAGGAGCGCTGCCCCGGCGACGGCGCTGACGGCCCCGATCGCCAGACGTGTACGTGCGCGCATGTGCCCGCCTTCCGTGTCCCGGCGCGGCCCGTCCCGGGCCGGCCGCGTGTCCGACGGGCGATCCTGACTGTCGGCCGCCCGCGAATGTCCACCCAACATCCTCCGCACCCGACCGACAACTTGAGATGGACTTCGTCACCTCATCGTCACCGATTGGACGGGCCTGGGTCGGCAGCTCGACGCTGGCTCACCCGGACAGGTCAGGCGCTGCCGGTGGCATCGGCGGCCCGGGGCCGGCCGAGGCGCTGCCGCCCGCGCCGCAGCGGTTTGGGGGTGACCAGCCGTTCGACGCCACCGAGGATCACCTCGGCCAGCAGCGCGAGCCCGGCCACCAGCACACCGCCGGCGACGATCTGCCCGCCGCCGGCGGCGATACCGATGCCGAAGCCGGTCCGGATGATCTGGCCCAGGCCGCCGCCGTTGACGAAGGATGCCAACGCCGCGGTCGCGATCACCTGGACCGCCGCCGTCCGGAACCCGGCCGCCAGGTAGGGCACCGCGAGCGGCAACTCCACCCGGCGCAGCAGCTGCCCGCCGGACAGCCCCATCCCCCGGGCCGCGTCGCGCGCCTCCGGGTCCACCTGCCGTACCCCGGTGTACGCGTTGGCCAGCAGCGGCGGCACGGCGAAGACGGCCAGCGCCACCACGACCGGCGTCTTCCCGAAGCCGCTGGCGAAGACCACCGGCAGGATGGTCAACAGTGCCAGGGTGGGGATGGCCAGGGTGGCGTTGGAGATCAGCACCACGAGGCCGCCACCTCGGCCGAGGTGGCCCAGCCAGAGCCCGAGCGGCCAGGCCACCAGGCAGCCGAGCGCCACCGCCAGGGCCGAGATCGTCAGGTGTTCGCCGAGTCGGTCCAGCATGCCGCCGGGGTTGGTCCAGTTCAGTGGGTCGTTGATCCAGGTGATCGCCTGCCCGATCGGGTTCGCCGCGACGGTCACCGTGCCCTCCGGGTGGACCAGGGGGTCACCAGTCGGGCGACCAGGATGAGCAGCAGATCGAGCACGACCGCGAGCGCCACGCAGAGCAGCGCGGCGGTCATGATCTCGGCCTTGTAGAGGTTGTTCTGGAAGCCCGCGAAAATCAACTGCCCGAGCCCGCCGTGCCCGACCAGCACCCCGACCGTGACCAGCGCCACCGTCGAGACGGTCGCCAGCCGTACGCCGGTCACGATGCCCGGCAACGCCAGCGGCAGGTCGATTCGGAACAAACGCCTCCACCGGCCGTAACCCATGCCCTCGGCGGCCTCGCGAACCTCCGGGGGCACCTGGTTGAGACCCGCCACCACGTTGCGCACGATCAGCAACAGCGCGTAGAGGACCAGCCCGACCAGCACCGTTGTCGCCCCGGTGCCCAGGTAGGGGGCGATGAACGCGAAGAGCGCCAACGACGGGATGGTGTAGACCACCCCGCTGACCGCGAGGATCGGACCGGCGAGCGGACGGACCCAGTACGCCAGCACGGACAACGGCAGGGCGATCAGCACCGCGATCAACACCGCTCGCCCGGTGAGGGAGGCGTGTTCGCGCAGCGCGGCGAGGATCGTGTCAGAGTTGTCCCGCACGTACTGCCAGGAGAACCAGGGGTTACCCGGGTCGGCCCGGTAGCTCAGGCGGAAGGACATACGTGGACGTTACCCCGGAGGCTGCCAACGTGGCCCAATCACCTCGCGCGGCGTCGATCTCCCTGCAGGGCATCCAGAAGCGCTACCCGAACGGCACCGAGGCGGTCCGGGACCTCAGCCTGGATGTCCGGGCCGGCGAGCTGGTGGTGCTGATCGGCCCGTCCGGCTGCGGCAAGTCGACAGTGCTGCGGATGATCAACCGGCTGATCGAACCGACCTCCGGCCGCATCACGCTCGGCGACGAGGACGTCACCGACGTCGACCCGGTGCGGCTACGCCGTCGAATCGGGTACGTGATCCAGAACGTCGGCCTCTTTCCACACCAGACGGTCCGGGCCAACGTGGCCACCGTGCCAGGTCTGCTCCGCTGGCCCAAGGGCCAGACCCGGGCCCGGGTCGACGAGCTGCTCGACCTGGTCGGGTTGGACCCGACCGAGTTCGGTGGTCGCTACCCGCACGAGCTGTCCGGTGGCCAGCGGCAGCGGGTCGGGGTGGCCCGCGCGCTCGCCGCCGACCCGGTGGTGCTGCTGATGGACGAGCCGTTCTCGGCCGTCGACCCGATCGTCCGGGCCCGCCTTCAGGAGGAGTTCCTGCGCCTTCAGGCCGAGGTGCGCAAGACGATCGTGCTGGTCACCCACGACCTCGACGAGGCGGTCCGACTCGGCGACCGGATCGCGGTGCTCTCCGCGGGCGGGCACCTGGAGCAGTACGACACCCCGGCCGCGCTGCTCGGCGCGCCCGCCACCCCGTTCGTACGCGAGTTCGTCGGCGCCGACCGGGGCATCCGCCGGCTGGCGGTCACCCCACTGGACCGGGAGGCGCTGGAGCCGGTGCCCGAGGACGCCGGCGCCGACCTGCCCACCGTCGCGGTGGACGGCTCCGCGTACGACGCGTTGGCGGTCCTGCTCACCTCGGGCCGGGACCGGCTCCTGGTGACCGACGCCGGCCGGCCGGTGGGCGCGCTCAGCCGACAGCGTCTCCTCGACCTCGGCCGCCCGACCAGCTGACCGCCCCGGTCGGGTCCGGACGACCGCCGCGACCGACCCCGCATCGGCCGGGTCAGGCGCGACCGAGGCCGGGTCAGGCGCGATCGGGGCCGGGTCAGGCGCGACCGCCGAGGCTGGCGATGCCGATGATCCACCCGGTGAGGAAGCCGTAACCGGCACCGGCGCTGGCGTCCTGTAGGGCGCCCAGCATCGACGGTGCCGGGCCGAGCAGCGCCGCCAGCACGGCGGCGAGCCCGCCGGCCAGCACGTACGCGGCCCAGCCGGAGAAGAACTGGCTGACCGGGCCGGGCACCCGGGCCACCTGGGCGGCGGGCAACAGGTAGAGCAGGGCCACCGCGAGGACCACCAGCAGCACGGCCCGCACGTCGGCGGCGAACAACCCGCCCGGCTGCCCGTCCGCGTCGAGACGCCAGGCCGGCCAGGCGAGCAGGCGCGCGTAGAAGGCGCCGGCCGACTCCGGGTCGGTCAGGGAGGCGGCCCAACCGGTGTACGCCGGGCTGCCGCAGATGCCGACCAGCAGCAACACGGCGAGCGCGCCGGTGCCGGCGGCCGTGCCGTAGCGGCTGACCGGGCCGGAACGGTGCATCAGCGACGCGATCCGCCCAGGCCCCGAACCGGTCGTCCGGGTGGACCTGGGCTGCCCCGAGCGGCTCAGTGCTTCATCAGGTAGTCGATGAAGGCGGCCCGCAGCAGCGGCGCCGACTCCTCGTACCCGTGACCGGTCAGCTCCCGCCACAGCGCGTTGGCCTCGTCGATCGTCGGGCCGATCGAGTTCGGCGCGCCGTCCAGCACCGTGGCCTCGTCCGCGTTCGGCAGGTGGCGCAGCACCGACCAGTAGAACCCCACGTCCCGACGCTCCCGGGCCCGGGCGAACGCCCGCTCCCGCAGCTCCTCGGTGGACAGCGCGTCAAGCTCCTCGAACGAGGTTCCGCCGGGGGTGGCGGCAGGTGTGTCGGTCATGTCGCCGAGCCTAACGGTCGAGATCAGCTCCGGCTCGGCGGACGCGACGCGGCTCACCGCTCGTCCGTGTCCCACCGCTGCGGGCCGTCCTCCCAGCGCGGATCCCGCCACGGGTCGATCGGTTGCGGCGCGGGCTGGGTGGGCAGCGTGGGAGGCCAGTTGTCGACGGACTGCGACTGCGGCATGGTCCAGCCCGAGCTGATCCTGCCGTCGCTGACCGGTTCGAGCCGGTCGGGGCTGCCGGCTCGGGGCCGCCCGAACGTCTCGACCAGCCGGGTGGCCAGCAGCCCGACGCCGAGCGCCGCCCCGCCGACCATCCAGTTGCTCAGCGTCCAGCCCCGCTCCGGCGCGTACACCTGGAAGACGGTGACCAGGCCGACGGCCAGCAGCGTGCCGAACACACCGCCCCGCCGACCGTACGCGCTGGTGCCGCCGAGCAGGGCCACGCCGACCGCCAGCACCGTCCAGTCCAGCCCGGGGGTGGGCGCCACCGGCCCGGGGTCGTTGGCGGCGAGCAGCACGCCGGCGAGAGCGGCCAGCACCGTGGAGACGACCAGCGCGAGGGCGGTCACCACGGCGGCCACCGCGCCCCGCCGACGGGCCGGATCGGCGATCGGTCGGTACCGGCCGACGAGCCGGCGGATCGCCCGGATCGCGCCGAACAGCCCGCCGAGGACGGCCACCGCGGCGAAGCCGGCGAAGAGGTACCCGGCGCTGCCGGCGGGGTCGTAGTCGCCCTGCACCAGCACCGGCGCCGAACGGCGTTCGATGTACACCACCACGGCGGCGACGCCGGCCAGGCTGGCGGCCCAGCCCGGCACGTGCAGCAGCACCACGGCCAGCGCCAGCGCCAGCCCACCCACCGCGGCGACCCCCACAGCCGGGCCGATCGACGCCGGCAGGCCCCGGTCACCCTGCTCGGCGTAGTGCAGGGCGGCCGCGACCGCGACCGGGCCGACGGCCAGGTTCGGTGCGGCGGTACGCAGGCTCAGCCCGGCGGCCAGGGCGAGCAACCCCAGCCCGACCGCGTTGACCAGCAACGTACGCAGGTTGCCGTCGCGTACGGCCGCCGGATCCTCCTGCCAGAGCAGCCAGCTCACCGCCGCCAGACCAACCAGCAGCAGCAGCTCCCACCACAGGTGTACGCCGATCCGATCCCGGCCGAGCTCACCGTGGGTGGGGTCGTCGAAGACGTTCTCCAGTACGGCGGCGGGCACCCCCGACGAGGGTTCGGCCGACCGGTCCCGGCCCGCTTCTTCGTACCCCATGACGCCGCCTCCCCAGTGGCCGGCCGTCCCCGGTCCGGCGCGCGGACGAACCCTGGGCGGACCTTGCTCTCTGATCGGAGGCACCGTACCCGCGCCCGCAGCCGGGCGTAACCCCCCTGCTCAGCGCTGGCCGGGGCGGCTCTCGCGTGGGTCCTGCTCGCGCTCGTCGTCCGGGCGTTCCGGCACCCGGCAGGAGCGCTCCAGCCAGAGCGCGGCGCCGACCAGGGCCAGCGAGGCGAGCAGACCCCCGGCAGCCGCCGGTCGGTCGTCCAGGGCGGCGCGGGTGGTCTCCACGAAGAGCCAGCCGGTGAGCCCCGCGTAGAAGCCCGCGAAGATCGCCGCGGCCAGCGCCGACGCCTTGGCCAGCACCACGAAGCGGGCGACCATCAGCGGGTTGACCGGATCCCGGCCCGGCTTGCGCTCGACCCGACCCCGGGTGTTGATCGCCGCGTACGCCTCCAACACCGCGAGCCCGGCCAGCGTCACCACCGGCAGCCAGGGCAGCCGGGGAATGCCGCTGTAGTAGAGGGTGCTGATCAGCAGCCAGGCCACCGCCGCCGCAGCCAGGCCGGCCACGACCAGGGTCGAGATCCGGGTGGGGCCCATCCGGGACCGATCCGGGCCGGACCCGCCGGGTGGGGGCTTCGCCTGCGTCATGCCGGCTGGTTCCGCTCGGTCATGCCGTCGACTCTAACGCCAACTCCGGCCGGGGACGCAGTTCCAACGCCTCGTCCGCCGCGGGGCCGGTGGTCAGCAGGTCGGTCAGCCAGCCGTGCCCGGGCAGCCGACCGTACGGCTGGATGTCGATCCACGGACGCAGCACGAAGGCGCGCAGGTGCGCCCGGGGGTGCGGCAGGATCAGCTCCGGGTCGTCGCTGAGCACCGGCTCGCCGTCGTCGCCCCAGACCGCGATCACGTCCACGTCGAGGGTGCGCGGCCCGAACCGCCGTCGCGGGTCACGGACCCGGCCGGCCGCGCGCTCCGCGTCGCGGGCCCGCTCCAGCCAGTCGCGCGGGGTCGCGGTCCCGTCCTGCGCGAGCACCACCGCGTTGAGGTACGCGGGCTGGTCGGTGTCGCCCCACGGTGGAGTCTCGTACACCCCGGAGAGCATGAGCACCGCGTCGCCGAGGGTGGCGACGGCCGTACGCAGGTGCTCCAGGCGGTCGCCCAGGTTGCTGCCGAGCGAGAGGATCGCCCGGGTCACCGGGCACGCGTCCGGGTCATGGTGACGGCCACGTCGGTGAAGGTGTGCGGCACCGGAGCCTCCGGCTTGTGCACGGTGATCGTCGCGGAGTCGACCCGTTCGTCAGCCAGACACACCGCGAGGAGCCGGTCGGCGAGGGTCTCGATCAGGTTGACCGGCTCGCCGGTCACCACCGCCACAAGGCGTTCGGCCAGTTCGCCGTAGTGCACGGTGGCGGTGACATCGTCGCTGGCGGCGGCCGGGCCGAGGTCCAACTCCAGGACGGCGTCGACCACGAAGTCCTGCCCCTGTACGCGCTCGAAGTCGTACACCCCGTGCCGGCCGCGCGCCCGCAGGCCGGTCAGCTGGATCCGGTCCGTCGTCATCGCCGTACCCCCTGCTCGTGATCGTGTCGCGCTCGGTTCTGGTCGTGCGGCGGCACGGCCAGGCGGGGGCGGCCGGTCGCGGCCCAGACGGCGAGCGCGTCGGCGGTGGCCCGCACGTCGTGCACGCGTACGCCCCAGGCGCCCGCGGCGACCGCCAGCACGCTGGTGGCCACGGTGGCCGCCTCCCGCTGGGCGGTCGGTCGCGGCGTGCCGTCCGGGGCGGCGAGCAACCCGCCGAGGTACGACTTGCGGCTCGCACCGAAGAGCAGCGGGTAGCCGAGATCCAGCAGCTCCGGCAGGCGGGCGCTGAGTTCCCAGTTGTGCGCGGCCGTCTTGGCGAAGCCGAGCCCGGGGTCGATGATGAGGCGGTCGGCGGCCACCCCGGCGGCCAGCGCCGCGTCGATCCGTTGGGCCAACTCCGCCCGGACGTCGGCCACCACGTCGGTGTAGGTGGCCAGCTCGCGCATCGACCGGGAGTGCCCACGCCAGTGCATCAGCACCCAGGGGCAGTGCGCGTCGCGGACCACCCGGGCCATGTCCGGGTCGGCCAATCCGCCGGAGACGTCGTTGACCACCGCCGCGCCGGCGGCCAGGGCGGCCTCCGCCACCCGGGCGCGGCTGGTGTCGACGCTGACCGCCACGCCGGCAGCGGTCAGTTCCCGGATGACCGGCAGCACCCGCTCGGCCTCGGTCGCGGCGTCGATCCGCTCGGCGCCCGGCCGGGTCGACTCGCCACCGATGTCGACCAGCTGCGCACCGGCGTCCCGCAGACGGACGCCGTGTCCGACGGCAGCGTCCAGGTCGGCGTACCGTCCGCCGTCGGAGAAGGAGTCCGGTGTGACGTTGAGGACGCCCATCACCACCGGGCCCGAAGCCCGCACCAGATCGGTCACGACTAGACGGTACCGGTCGCGGCAGCGGCGCCCACCGGCCCGGGTCGGCCCCGCACCACCGCCCTGACGTGCCGATTAGAACGCGTGTACGATCGGTCATCCGGGCAGTATCGGGCAGCCCCTTCGCGGCTTGTCGCAATCCGGGGCGGCCCGTACGCTTTGGAATTGGCCAGCATCGAGATGGCGAAGCTTGGAGGGAGGGCCGAAGCAGGGAAAATCCGCCCAAACCTCGCCACCCTCCGTGGTGAGTAACGAACACAGGGTCAAGAACGCCATGCCCTGTGGAGCACTTTTCCCGCCAGGTCTGCCTATTGCACCGCCGCGGCACCGCCGGCCGCGCTATGGGGAGGTTCCAGTGATCGCCTTCGAGCTCATGGAGACGGCGTCGTCCGGCGTCGCCCACGCGCTCTCCACCCTGGCGTCGACTCCACTCGCGGAGCCGGCACCGAAGGGGATCGACACCAACGGTGTCGTCACCTTCTTCGCCAGCAAGATCGCGCCGATCCTGCTCGCCGTCCTGGGCGTCATATTCATCGGCCGTGCCAGCCGAGGCGAGATCTCCAAGGTGCTGACCAGTTCCGCGATCGCCATCGTCGGGCTCGCCTTCATCGCTGGCGCGGCAACACTCTTCTTCGTCGGCGATTACCTGATCGACCTGATCTTCGAATAGGCGCGTTCACCAGATGCGGCTGCGCACCGACGACGACATCTACCGGGCCCGCCTGGTCTACCTCGGGCCGCCCGGTTACACCCTTCCGGTCCACCTGCCCTACGCCCAGTACGGGCTCTTCATGCTGCTGGTCCCCCTCTACATGTTCATCCACTGGCTGTTCACGTTGACGGTCGAGCTCTTCCCAGCCTGGGAGATCGCGCTCGCCATCGTGACCACGTCGTTCATCTTCCGGCACGTCGACCCCGATCGGCCGGCGCGGGTGGTCATCCGCACCGCGCTGACCGACTGGCGACGCACCCGGGAGCCGGCGGTCGAGCAGCGCGATCCGCGCCTGGTCGGCAGCCGGATCAGGATTCGGGAGGAGCTGGCATGACCGGACGTACGTCGAACGGTCCGTCGCAGGACGCGGGCAGGAATCTGCCGACAGTCGCCGAGGCGGTCGCATGAGCCGCTCCTCCACGCCGGGCTCCCCGGCCGGCCGCCCAGGCGCGCCGGCCGGTCACCGTGCGCACTCATTCGACTACACCGAAGACGAGGACGAGGTCGCCCTCGATCCCGCGCTGGTGACATCGCCCGGCCACGGCGCCGTCGGCGTGTTCCAGGCGCCCCGGCCAGTTCCCCGCCGGACGCCACCGGCCGAGCCCACCGCCGTGTCGGCCGGCGAGAACGCCGACATCGACTCCCCCTTCCTGGATCTCTTCGGCGGCGGGGCCCGACCCGGCACCACACGAGCCGTCACGTCCGGCCCGAGCACCCGCGAGCAGCCGGCGATTCCGCATCAGCCGCCACCCACCGCCAGCCCGGCACCAGCCCGCGCGGTTCCCGAGCGGGAACCCCCGTGGAATCCCGCCGCCGAGCCCGGCAACGGCGGCGGTCGACCGGTCGAGCCACGGCACAGCGGCGGCCACCCGGCCAGCGAGTCCCGGGTGCCGCACCAGGCCGGCGATCGACGGCCGATGCGGCGTCCGCCGGACGAGGTCGACCCGTCCACCGGCCGTGGCTCGCCGGCGGCGACCACCGGGCCCGCTGGCCGTGGCTCGCCGTCGGCGGTCACCGGCCCCGCTGGCCGTCCAGCCGGCACTCTGCCGGGCGGCCGACCCGCAGCCACGCCGGCCGCTCAAGCGGCCCGGCCGATGGCAGCGGTCGAGCAGCCGGCCAGCAACGCGGCCACTGAGCGGCCGGCACTGGACCGCACGGCGCGGCGGGCAACCGACCCGGATCGACCCAGGAGCACTGGCGCCGCGGCCACCGGGAAGGAGGTCGCCGCCCCGCGACAGCGCACGGCTGGCCGACCGGACCGACCGATCAAGCCGACCCGGGTCCGCGCTCCGAAGATCAAGTTCGGGGATCGGGATCCATCTGTCGAGTTGGCCATCACCGAGATCGCCGGCCACCTGACCTTCACGCCGAACACGGTCACCGCCTGGTACTGGTTGCCCGAGGTCCGCTGGGCGTTCCGGCCGGACGCCGAACGCGAGGCGCTGCTGTCGGCGATCTCCGAGCAGTACGCCGGTCTGGCCGGCTTCCGACTGCACCTGCGCCGCACCACCCGCCCGTTCCCCGCCGACGAGTGGGCGCGCACGATCGACACGCACACCGCGGCGCCACTGCCCGACGTCCCCGGCACCACCGGCTGGGCCGACCACCTGGTCGCCGCCCAACGCCACCTGATGGCGGTCAACCACGCCGAGGGGCAGACCTACCTGGGTGTCACCTTCGCCCGCCGGTCCCTCGGCGACTCGCTCACCGAGCGGCTGCTCCGCACCTTCGGCCGGGGCACCGCCGATGGCGAACGCCGCAAGCTGGGCCGCACGGTCGAGCAGTTCGACGAGGTCCTCGGCGCGTTCGGCATGCGCGGCCGACGAGTCACCGCACAGGAGTTGGAGTGGCTGCTCTACCGCTCGGTGGCGCTGTGCATGTCGCCGCCGAGCACCCTCTCCCCCGTCACCGACGGGCGCTGGGAGCGCGGCGACCTCCTCGCCATGACCGAGCAGGTCGAGCGCTACCGCACCCCGTACGGCTCGACGGTCAAGCTGGTCAATCGGATGACCGGCGAGGAGCGGCACGTGGCCGTGCTCGCCGTCGGCCGAATGGAGCCGCTGGAGATCCCGGAGCGGCACGAGCCCTGGCTGCACTTCCACGAGCGACTGCCCTGGCCGATGGAGATCTCCACCCGCGTCGACATCCTCGGCTCCGGCGACTCCTTCCGCAATCTCGAACACCGGCTGCGGATGATCCGCTCGCAACAGCTCGACTACGCCGAACACGGCATCGACGCGCCCCCCGAGCTGGAACGACTGGCCAAGCGCGCCCTGGTTATCGGCGACGAGATGACCACGGGTCTGCCGGTCGACTCGGCCCGTGCGCACGGCTGGCACCGGATCGCGGTCGGCGGCCGGACCAGGGAGGAATGCCTGGAGCGGGCCCGCCGGCTCATTCAGCTCTACTCCCGGGAGCTGCGCATCTCGCTGCAACACCCGAAGAACCAGGACTGGCTGGCCCGCGAGTTCATTCCCGGCGAGCCGATCGCCAACACCGGCTACGTCCGCCGCATGCCGGTGCCGTTGCTCGCCGCCGCGCTCCCCCAGGCCGCCTCGAACGTGGGCGACCGGCGGGGCGACCTGATCGGCCGGACCGCCGGCACCTGCCGCCGCCCGGTCTTCCTCGACCTGCACTTCCCCATGGAGGTCCGGGAACGCTCCGGGCTCGCGGTCTTCGTCGCCGAACCGGGCGGTGGCAAGTCGACGCTGCTCGGCGCCCTGGGCTACCTGGCCGCCCGCCGAGGTGTCCAGGTGACCCTGCTCGACCCGTCCGGCCCGCTGGCCCGCCTCTGCGCGATGCCCGAGCTGCGGCCGTACTCCCGGGTGTTGAACCTGACCGGCTCGGAGCACGGCACCCTGGCGCCCTACTCGCTCATTCCGACGCCGCTGCGCTCCGAGTTCGGCACCGGGGCCGCCGGTGACCGGGAGTTCGAGATCGCGGTCTCCAACGCCCGAGCCGAGCGCCGGATGCTGGTCCAGGACATCTGCATGATGCTCGTTCCGCCGCAGGTGGCCCGGGAGGCGTCGACCGCCACCCTCTTCCGGCACGCCGTCCGCCAGGTCCCCGCCGAGGAGACCTCCACCCTGGACGACGTGGTCAGCTGCCTCGGGCGGCTCGACGACGACGCCGGCAAGGAACTGGCCAACCTCCTGCTGGACACCGCCGAGATGCCGTTGGCCATGCTCTTCTTCGGCCGACCGCCGGAAGGGCTGCTCGGTGCCGACGCGGCGCTCACCGTGATCACCATGGCCGGGCTACGGCTGCCCGACCTCAAGATCGAACGCGAGTACTGGTCGGCCGAGGAGGCCCTGGCCCTGCCGATGCTGCACACCGCGCACCGGCTCGCAGTCCGCCGCTGCTACGGCGGGTCGATGTCGTCCCGCAAGCTCGTCGGCCTCGACGAGGCGCACTTCATGGAGGGCTGGCGGTCCGGGCGCTCCTTCCTGGTCCGGCTCGCCCGCGACTCCCGCAAGTGGAACCTGGCCGCGCTGGTCGCCTCGCAGAACCCCCGCGACATCCTCGGCCTCGACGTGCAGAACCTCGTCTCCACCGTCTTCGTCGGCCGCATCGCCGAGGACGCCGAAATCGCCTCCGAAGCCCTGCGGCTGCTGCGCGTACCGGTCAACGACGGGTACGAGGCCACGCTCGCCTCGCTCTCCGCCGCCGACACCAACTCGGCCTCCCGCCTCGGCTTCCGCGAGTTCGTGATGCGCGACGTTGACGGCCGGGTGCAGAAGGTCCGAGTCGACGTCTCGTACGTCGAAGGGCTGCTGGACCACCTCGACACGACGCCCGCCGCGATCGCCGCAGCGGCCGGAGTCCTGCCGAGCATCCCCCTGCCGGATCTGGAGGCGTGACATGGCTAGGGCCTGGGTCAAGGTCCTCGGTAGAACCGAGGCGGAGAGCCGTGACCCAGGCCCCGGGGTCCGGGCCAGGATCGTGTCGTTCCTGCTCGCCCTCGGCGTACTGGCCGGCGCCACCCTCACCTGGCCGCTGATCGGCGCGGAGGCGGCGGCCGCCGCACCGCCCACCGCCCAGGCCCGCGCCGACCTCTGCACGACTGCAGAATGGCAGGCCGACTTCCGCACCTGCGCGGGAAAGCTGAAGCAGGTCAGCAAGGCAGAGATCGATTGTCGGAAGCCGCCGGTGCCGTCCGCCCCGGATTCTGGCCTCGCCGGCTGGTTCGCCTCTCGCCCGGATTCGTCCAAAATGCCCGGGCCGAAGGGCATTTACAGCGATTACGGCTACGGCGGTTACAGCTATAACACCTATGACGTGGAGGGTGGCTGCGCCTCCACCATTCTCCATCCGGATTACAAGTTCACCACCACCGTCGCCAACGGTGAGCTCATGATCGCCACGGCGGTCGTGGGCGCCTCGAACGCCTTGCGGGAGCGGGCCTGGGATCCGCGCTCGATGTGGAACTGGGCCGACCCACTGGTGGAAAAAGCCACCAAGGCGGTCTACCAAAAGGTATTCAGCGTCTTCGGGATCATCACCCTCTGCGTGGTAGGTCTGTACTTGCTATGGCGCTCCCGCCAGTCGGACATGAGCAATGCGATGACGACGGCCGGGTGGGCACTACTGGTGATGGTGGCGGTAACCGCGCTGGCGGCCTGGCCGGTCAAATCGGCGAACATCGCAGACGGCACTCTGATCACCTCGCTCGGCGTCGTCCACGACGCCATAGGCCCGGCTTCGAAGGACACCCCGCCGGATCAGTGCGACGATCCGGACCCCAAGGCCTGCAAGGACAACCGGCCGCCGGCCGTCCGGGCCAGCGACACTGCCACCGAGGCGATGCTCTACCGCAATTGGCTGCGCGGAGTGCTCGGCTCGGCGGATAGCGAGACCGCCCGCAAGTATGGCCCTGCCCTGTACGACGCCAAGGCGTTTTCCTGGGAGGAGGCCGAGAAGCTGCGCGCCAACCCGGCTACCCGTCCAGCGACGATCGAGGCGAAGCAACAGCAGTGGATGACGGTGGCCGAGCAGATCAAGACCGAGGATCCGGAGGCATACGAGTTCCTGACGGGCACCCGCGACATGGACCGAATCGGCTCTGGTTTCATCGCCGTGCTCGCGGCCGTGCTCTTCGCGATGTTCGACCTCACCGCGTCGGTGCTTGTGCTGCTTGGCTTTCTGATCTTCCGCTGGGCGGTGATCGCGGCACCCATCCTGGGCACCATCGGGCTGCTCCGACCAGCCAGCGCCGGGCTGCGCCGGCTGGCGAATGCAGTGGTCGCTGCGGTGTTCAACATCGCCATCTTCGGCACCGGGGCCGCTATCTATCTATTTGCCGTCGACCTGATCATGAGTACCCCGGCTCTGCCGGGTTGGCTTCAGGTGGTGTTGGTCTGGCTCTGCGGGGTGGTCGGGTGGCTGCTGCTTCGGCCGTACCGACGGATCACCCAACTCGGCGGCAAGGACAGCAGCGAAGCGGTCAGCTCGGCTGGATCCTGGCACCGCCGGTTTTTCCGGGACATGCGGACCGCCGCACGGCTGGACGTGGCGGAGCCGGGCGGCACCGCCGAGCCGGTGGGCGGACGTCGGCGGTCACCCGACGTCGAGCAGACCCGGCTACGTCCGGAGGCTCGGCGGGAGGACCCGGCCCCGGTACCGACTGCTGCGGCCGAGGGCCGGCGCGCGGACACGGTCCGCCCCGACGGTCGAGAGCGGCCCGACGAGGCGCCGGCGGAGGAGGGCAGAGGTCGGAGCCGCCCGGTCGCTCCGCAGCCCCGACGCCGACAGCCGGCGACCTGGACCGAGCCGGATGTACCGGCTGAGAATCCGTCGTTCGTGGTCTACCGCCCGGGCTCCACCGAGCGAACGCCGGATCGCACCGGACCTCGGGTGCGCTCAGAGGCGAGGTGACGGTCATGCGACGGGCGTTGGAATTCCTCTTCACCCGGGCGCTACGGTCCCGGTTGGGCGTGGCGCTGGCCATCGGGGTGGTGGTCGTCGGCGTGCTCGGGGCGGCCCGGCTGATCTCCAACCCGGCTGGTTCAGCCGATGGGTTGAGTACCCGTCCGGATGGGCCGATCATCAGTGTGGACCCGACGGCCGGCGACGACGGCTTGCTCAACAGCGCGGCTCCGCCGTCACCCGTGACGTCGCCCGGCGCGCGCACGCCCGAGCAGACCGCCGATCGCTTCGCCACAGCCTGGTTGGGCCGCCCCGGGATGACCGCCGAAGAGTGGCAGGCTGGCCTACGGCCGCTCGCCACGCCAGCGCTGAGAGAGAAGTTGGCCGGCGCCGAGCCCGAGAGCGTGCCCGCCGATAAGGTCAGCGGTCCGCCAACCATGCGAGAGCGGACCGAGACGTTCGTCGAGTTGCTGCTCCCCCTTGATACCGGCCGGCTCCGGCTGGAGTTGGTCACCTCCGACGATGGTTGGCTGGTCGACGTTCTGGACTGGGAGCGGCCGTGAACGACGTTGGTAGCACCGGAACCCGCCGCCGGCCCCGGCTCGGTGTGATCGCCGCAGTGCTCACCGGGATGCTGCTGCTGCTCTGCTGCACCGGCGGTACCGCCGCGTTCTTCCTCACCGGGCTCGGCGGCGACGACGCCGAGAACGGGGATGCCCTGGCCCGCATGGAGTGCGGACCGGTCCAAGCGGTGAGCGTCGCAGGCAAGCTGCCGCGGTTCAGCGAGTACGGCGACAGCCAGGTCCGTAATGCCGCGATCATTATCAAGGTCGGCCAGGACGTGGGCGTGCCCTCGCGGGGCTGGGTGATCGCCCTCGCCACCGCGATGCAGGAGTCCGCTCTGCGCAACCTGGCGAACAGCGGTGTGTCCGAGTCCCTGGCCCTGCCGCATGAGGGCGTTGGCGCGGACCACGACTCGCTGGGTCTGTTCCAGCAGCGGCCGGGGTGGGGCTCGGTCGCCGAGCGGTTGAACCCCGCGTATGCGGCCCGCAAGTTCTACGAGAAGCTCGTCAAGGTAGAGAGCTGGCAACGCCGGCCACTGACCGTTGTCGCGCAGCGAGTGCAGGTCAGCGCATACCCGGACGCGTACGCCAAACACGAGGAGGTGGCCAGCCGGATCGTGGACGCGCTGGCCGGCGGCGCGGCCCGCACCGTCGAGATCAACGGCAAGGCGGTGTGCAACGCGGCCGAACGCGGCCAGATCGCCGCCTCCGGCTGGACCGCGCCGATCCCAGGCGGAGTCGGCTCCGGTTTCCGCACCGCCAGCCGACCCAGCCACAACGGCGTCGACATCGGCGCGGCCAAGGGCACCGAGATCCGCGCGGCAGCGACCGGTCGGGTGCTGGTCTCGACCTGCGACGAGGACCACCGCGGCCGCCAGGACTGCAACGTGGACGGTTTCCCCGGCAAGGGGGGCTGCGGCTGGTTCGTCGACCTGCTGCACGCCGGTGGCTACATCACCCGGTACTGCCACATGGTGGTCCAGCCCTTCGTCAAGAAAGATCAGATCGTGACGGCCGGTCAGGTGATCGGAAAGGTCGGCAGCAGTGGCAACTCCTCCGGCCCACACCTGCATTTCGAGGTGCACCTGCGCAACGACCGCAGTGCCTCCGGCGCGGTGAATCCGGTCCCGTTCATGCGCGAGCGGGGCGCCCCGCTGCGCGCCGCCGAGTGAGGCCACCACGGTATGACCGGACCATTGCCCGATCCCTTCGCTGACCACCCCGACTGGGCACCGCAACCGCCGAGACCGTTGGCCATCGTCCCGGCGACCGAGCGGGTGGAACTACGCGGGCGACGGGTGCTGGTCGGGCTGCCCGGGTTGGGTTGGCGCGGCGACCTGCGCGCGGACGACCGGGTGGTGCAGAGCGCCCGAACCTACGTGCCGGTGATCCCCGAACACGAGTGGTACCGGGCCGAAGCCGACCAGGTCGAGGTGTTCGCGCCGCTGGTGCCGGTCGAGCGGGTCTGGGTGGAGACCGTCGGCAGCCGACCGGGGGCCGACGGTGCCCGGGGCACCGGCATCCGGTTGGTCTCGCTGGACGGCCCGGCACACCGGACCCCCACACCGGTCTTTGAAGCGGACGCGGTCACCGGACGGCGGGTGGTGCACGTCGAGGACGGCCTGGAGCACCGTGACCTTCGAGCGGTCACCGAGACCTACTCGGGGGCCGAAGGGGACATCTGCGTGCGAATCACACCCGAGGTGGAGTGGTACCGCTGGGCCTGGCGGGGCCAGTCACCCACCACCCTGGAGGTTCCGGTTCACCTCCTATGGATTGAGTGACGTTAGCTAGCCTGCGTGCCGCCACATACTCGCCAACCATCGTCATCCTCGACCACAGTGAAGGTCCAAGCCTCTCTGCGGCTGCTGCGGACAACGCCCTCAGCGGACCCGGAAATGATCAGCGTGGTGTCGACCGATTCTCCCTCGCTAGACGGCGTGCGAGTCAGTTGGCCCCAACTGACTCGCACGGTGACAGCGAACTTCGCCTCACGCTGCTCAATTTCAACTCTCAGGTCCCGGACGGCCTGCAGTTCGGCCCCGCTCTCGCAGGTAAACAGGCCTGCTCTTGTGTCATTGCGATCCACGAGGAATGCCCGCAGATAGTTGTCCACGACCACGTCGGGTGCGCTGCGGTCGGGTGTCGAGGCGCGGTTGTACCAGACGAGGGCCGTTGCGACTCCGCCGATGCAGAGCAGGGCGAGCACGCCAGCGACGACCGTGAGCACTGTCCGCATCCGGCGGCGTGGCGGCTGCGGCGCCGGCGGTGCCGGGGCGGGCGGCAGCTGCTCGGACGGTGTCCGCTGGGCCGGTACGCGGGAGACCTGGGAACCGGCGGGGGGCTGCACTGATTCCACCTCCTGACGTTATCGGCTGGACGCTCCGGAGCCAATGCCTCAGATCCAGCGGATCGTGACGGACCCCTCCCCACCGGTGAGATCCACGACAACACCGGCGCAGCGCCGAGGCACCTCCCGGAGGAGAGCCCTCGGCTGGGATACCGTCTCTGCTCGGGGAGGGGTTGCCAACCTCGGGTAGAGGGGGTGGACGCGGTGGCCGGTCCGAAGGCTCGCACGAACCGCGCCGCAGCCCTGCACCGTCGGGCGACGGCTGTCGCGACCGCAGCTGCCGGAATCCTGGACGAGACGCGGCCAGCTCCGGCCGATCAGCGCCGTCAGTACGAGGTGGCCGATCGACTACGGACGGCCGCGGCGGTGCTGGCTCCGGGTTGGTCGGGCGCGGCACTGGACTCACTCACCGTGGACTCGCCGGCGGGTGATGGTCCACCGCCGTTCGTTCGGGTCGGCACCGCGGCGCCGTTGGACGATGCCCGCTTCCCCGCGCTGGTGCCGCTTCTCGGCACCGGTCACCTCAGCGTGGACGCTGACGCGCGGGAGCCGCGGGTGGCGGGGCTGCTCCGGGCCGTACTCCTGCGGTTGTTGGGTGCGGCACCGGCGGGTGCCCTGCTGGTTCGCGCGGTGGACGCCACCGGGGCGGTGTTGACGCCGTTCGGCGCGCTCGCGGATGCTGGCCTGCTGCCGCCACCGGCGGTGGATGTGGCGGGTCTGCGCGCGGTGCTGACCGAGGCGGAGCAGTGGATCACGCCGGGGGCGAGTGGGCGGCGTCGGCACGATCGGACGTTGTTGCTGGTGGTGGCCGCGCTGCCGGAGTCGACCGGCGTGTCCGATCTGGCGCGCATCGAGACGTTGGCGGAGCAGGGGCCCGCCGCTGGGCTGCACCTGGTGGTGGCGGGTTGGCCTCCGGCCGGCCCGTACTCGGCCCGGGCACCGCTGCCGCGCGCCACTTCGCTGGCGCTGCGTAACGCTTACGCGCTGCTCGGCGACCCGCCGGGGGCGTCGTTCGCCGGGCCGGGGGCCGATCCGCCGGGCGGTTTGAACTCGCCGGTCTTCGTCGAGTCGGACCCGCCGGCCGAGTTGGTCGACGCGGTGTGTCGGCGGCTCGCCGAGCAGGTGGAGGCGGGTTCCCGGTTGGCGTTGGGTGCTCTGCTGCCGCCGACGGGTGAGCGGCTGTGGGAGTCGGACTCGGCCGACGGGTTGACCACGACCGTCGGCGATGCCGGGGGTCGGTCGGTGCCGCTGGGCTTCACCGAGTTGACCCCACACTGGCTGGTGAGTGGCCGGTCCGCAGCGGGCCGTGCGGCGTTTCTGACCACCGCGCTGCTCGGCCTGGCCGCCCGCTACGGCCCGGACGACCTGGCGTTCTACCTGGCGGATCTCGGCAACGGCGAGTCCTTCGTGGAGTTTCTACAGACCGAGCGGGACCGGTCGTGGGTTCCGCAGGTGCGCGCGGCGGCGATGGCCGCCGACCGGGAGTACGTCCGGAATCTGTTGGACGTGTTGACGGCCGAGGTTCAGCGCCGCACGGAGGCGGGTGTCCGGGCCGGGGGTCAACGTTTCGCGGAGTTGCGTCAGCACCAGCCGCTGCCCCGGATCGTCTGTGTGGTGGACAATGTGCCGCTGCTCTTCGCCGAGCGGGATCGGTTGGCCGCCGAGGTGGCCGCCCAGTTGGACGGGCTGGCCCGGTCCGGTCGGGCGTACGGCGTGCACCTGGTGTTGGCCGGCGCGGGCGAGTTGGGGCTGAGTACCCGCGCGGATGCTGGTCATCGGGATTCGGTGCTCGGGCAGTTCCCGGTGCGGGTGGCCCTGCCGGGAGGAAGCCCGGTGCTGGAGCCGACGAACGATTCGGCGGCCGGTCTGCCGGTGGGCAGCGCGGTGGTGAACACGGCCGGCGGGCTCGGCGGCCCGCGGGGTGCGATCCGGGGTCACGAGCGGTTGATCCGTCACCCGGACCCGCAGGATCATCCGGAGGTCGTGGAGAAGCTGCGGCACGAGTTGTGGGCGGCCCGACCGACCGGGTCGGTGCCGCCGGTGGTCTTCGCGGGTTACGCCCGGCCGCTGCTGGGCAACGATCCGCGCCACCGGGCGGCCCTGGCCGGGCAGGCGCACGGGCCGGCCGCCCTGCTGGGCCGTGCGGTGGACGTGGCCCGTTCGACTGTTGCCGTGCCGTTGGGGCCGGCGGCCGGGCGCAACCTCGCGGTGTTGGGCTCGGGCGTCGCGGCCGGCGGGTTGTTGGCGACGGCGGCCCGGAGCACGTCGGCTCACCACGCACCGGGCGGCGCCCGCTTCCTGGTGGCGGCACCGGACCCGGGCTCCCGGGTGCTGGCGGAGGCGTTGACAGCCGAGTTGGCGACCCGGCATCCGGCCGAGTTGGTGGATCTGCCGACGCTGCTCGCGGACGCGGCCGACGACCTGCCGACGTACCTGGTGGTCTTCGGGCTGGACCGGCCTGGTCCTCGGGAGCTGCCGGTGGACCGGCTGCGGTCGCTTTTGCGGGACGGGCCTCCGGCGGGGAGACATCTGTTGGGCTGGTGGCGTGCGGTGCCGCCGTTCGCCGCGTTGTTCGAGCCGGGGGGCGAGGTCGACAAGCTGGCCGCGGTGGCCGTGCTGGACGTGCCGGTCGCGCAGCTCACCGCGGTCTTCGGCCGGCCGGTCGAGTGGCAGGCGCGCACCGACCGGGTGGTGCTCTGGGACGGTCCGGACGAGCGGGGCACGGTCCTGGTGCCGTTCGCGGACGAGGCCGGCTGATCGGGTGGCACTGGCGAAGGGTGTCGAGGTGGATCCGACCGCGACGGTGATCGGGCCGGGGCGGCAGCGGGCTGCCGCGGCGACCGGGGATGCTCCGCCGCCGGCGGTCGAGCCGAGCGCGGCCTGGGCGGAGTACCTTGCGGCCGCCCGCCAGCTGGACGGGGTACGCCGTAGCGCGGCTGCCGCCGCCGGTGAGCACTCCCGGTCGGCGGAGGCCGCCCGGGAGGAGTTGACGGTGGTCCGTACCGGGCTGGCGAGTCAGCAGGAGCGGCTGCGCGAGCTGGGCGTACCGGCGATCTCCCTGGTGCCGTCACCGCCGGAGCTGACCGAGGCGGCCCGGTCGATGGCGGGTGGCCCGGCGGCCGTGCTGGCGGCGCTGCGGGCCGCGCGGGGTTGGGCCGAGGCGGCGGACGCGGCGCTGGCCGCGCGCCGCCGGTTCCGGCCGGCGTCCTGGCCCGCGCGAGCGCGCAACCTCCTGGTGTACGGGCCGTTCGCGCTGCTGGTGCCGTTGATCCAGGTCGCGGTGCTGGCGGCGACGGGGGTGGGACCGGCCAGCGTGGCGGCGTTGATCTGCGGGCTGCCGATGCCGGCGGTCGCGTTCGTTGCCGGTTGGATCAGCATCGGGCGGTTGTTCCGGGTCAGCCCCACCGAGCGGTTGGACCGTACGGTGCGCTTCGGCGCGTTGGTGTGCCTGGTGCCGGCGGTGCTGGCCACGGCAGGTCTGCTGCTGGCCCTGCTCGCCGGCTGACAACACCTCCGCGGTGTCAGCGGGGGATGATCAGCGCCATCGCCTCGGCCCGCGACTTGGAGTCCGACTGCAGGACGCCGCGTACGGCGGACGTGATGGTCTTGGCACCGGATTTCTGGATGCCGCGCATCGCCATGCACATGTGTTCGCATTCCAGCACGACGACGACCCCGCGTGGTGCGAGCTTGCTCATCAGCAGGTCGGCGACCTGCGAGGTGAGCCGTTCCTGCACCTGCGGCCGACGGGCGAAGACCTCGACGAGTCGGGCCAGCTTGGACAGGCCGGTGATCCGCCCGTCGGGGCCGGGGATGTAGCCGATGTGCGCGCTGCCCCGGAACGGCAGCAGGTGGTGCTCGCAGAGGCTCATCACGTCGATGTCCCGGACGATGACCAGCTCTTCGTGGTTGGCCTCGAAGGTGGTGCTGAGCACCTGGGCCGGGTCGACCCGCAGGCCGGCGAAGAGTTCGGCGTACGCGCGGGCGACCCGGGCCGGGGTCTGCTGGAGTCCGTCGCGGTCCGGGTCCTCGCCGACCGCGATCAGGATCTCGCGGACGGCCTTCTCGATCCGGCCGAGGTCGACCGCGTCCTCGATCGGGCGCCCGGTCAACCGGCCGCTGATCAGCCGGGCGGCAACGTAGTCCAGCCCGTCGTCGCCGTCGGGTTCGGTCGCGGAGACGGCCAGCTCCCGGTGCGGGGAGCTGGCCGTCGGGTCGTTGCTCAGTGCGTGCCGTCCGAGTTGTTGGACGGCACGCCACCGCCGACCGACGCCTGCGCGCCGTCGGCCTGGGCCTGCGCCTTGAGCTTGTCCTTCTCCGCGGGGGTGAGCACGGGCGGCTCGGTGGACGGCTGGCGCTTGCCGAAGCCGTTGTACGGCGCCAGCGGCGGGCGCTTGACCACCCGGGAGCAGATCCGTGCCATGTCGGCCGTGGAGAGGGTTTCCTTCTCCATCAGCTCGAGCACGATGTTGTCCAGGACGTCCCGGTATTCCACCAGGATCTCCCAGGCCTCGTCGTGCGCCAGCTCGACCAGTGCCCGCATCTCGCCGTCGATCTCGGCGGCCACCGAGTCCGAGTAGTCCCGCTCGTGGCCCATGTTGCGGCCGAGGAACGGCTCGTCCCCGCTGGTGCCGTACTTGATCGCGCCGAGCTTGGAGCTCATGCCGTACTGGGTGATCATCGCGCGGGCCAGTTGGGTGGCCTTCTCGATGTCGTTGCCGGCGCCGGTGGTCGGCTCGTGGAAGACCAGTTCCTCGGCGGCCCGACCGCCCAGTGCGTACGCCAGGGTGTCGATCATTTCGGCGCGGGTCTGGGTGTACTTGTCTTCGGTCGGGAGCACCAGGGTGTGGCCCAGCGAGCGGCCACGGGACAGGATCGTCACCTTGTGCACCGGCGCGGCGTGCGGCAGCGCCCAGGCGACCAACGCGTGGCCACCCTCGTGGTACGCGGTGATCTTCTTTTCGTTGTCGCTCATCACCCGGGTCCGCCGCTGCGGACCGGCGACCACCCGGTCGATCGACTCTTCGAGCGAGTCGTTGGAGATCGCCCGCTGCTCCTTGCGAGCGGTGAGCAGGGCCGACTCATTGATCACGTTGGCCAGGTCGGCGCCGCTGAAGCCCGGCGTGCGACGGGCCACCGCGTCGAGGTCGACGTCGGGCGTGAACGGCTTGCCCTTGGCGTGCACCCGCAGGATGGCCTTGCGGCCTTCCATGTCGGGGGCGTCCACCGGGATCTGCCGGTCGAACCGGCCCGGGCGCAGCAGCGCCGGGTCGAGGATGTCCGGCCGGTTGGTGGCCGCGATGAGGATGACCCCACCCTTGGTGTCGAAGCCGTCCATCTCGACGAGCAGCTGGTTGAGCGTCTGCTCCCGCTCGTCGTGGCCGCCGCCCATGCCGGCGCCACGGTGCCGGCCGACGGCGTCGATCTCGTCGACGAAGACGATCGCCGGGGCGTTCGTCTTGGCCTGCTCGAACAGGTCGCGGACCCGGCTGGCGCCGACGCCCACGAACATCTCCACGAAGTCGGAGCCGGAGATGGAGTAGAAGGGCACCCCGGCCTCGCCGGCGACCGCGCGGGCCAGCAGCGTCTTGCCGGTGCCGGGCGGGCCGAACAGCAGCACACCCTTCGGGATCTTGGCGCCCAGGGCCTGGTACTTGGCCGGGTTCTGCAGGAAGTCCTTGATCTCGTACAGCTCTTCGACGGCCTCCTCGGCACCCGCGACGTCCGCGAAGGTCGTCTTCGGAGTGTCCTTGGTGATCATCTTGGCCTTGGACTTGCCGAAGTTGAGCACCCGGGAGCCGCCGCCCTGCATCTGCGACATGAAGAACAGCAGCAGGAGCACGAGCAGCGCGATCGGCAGCAGGTTGACCAGCAGGCTCACCCAGATGCTGTCCGAGGAGACCTTGGCGTCGGCGGGGCCGGTGACCCGGTTGGCCGCCTTGGCGTCCAGCACCTCGTTCCAGATCTGGTCACCAACCTGGTACGGGAACTGGGCCTCGATCTTGTTGGTCTCGGTCTTGCCGAACTTGGTCTTCTGGGCCAGGTCCAGCTGGAGCGTCTGCTCCTTGTCCTGGAAGACCACCTTGTTGATCTTGGCGGTGTGCAGCTGATCGAGCGCAACGGAAGTGTCCACGCGGTGGTAGCTGGGACCAGCGGTGAACAGCTGACTGAGCACAACGGCGCCGAGGATGACCAGGATGATCCAGACCACCGGTCGGCGGAAGAAACGCGTACGTTCCATACTGTTGTCGAGCGCCGGAGCGCCCGCATCCTCCTGATCGACGTCCTGACCGTCTGATGGTGTCGCCGCGGTGAGCGGCGGCCGGAGCCGCCGTGCGGGCCGGCCTCGACCCCGAGGCGCGAAAACTGCCGCGCCGCGGTCATTCGACGGTACACCGTGTACGCGAGGAGTGAGCTTGCGAGCCCCGCAGTCGTACACCGTCAAAAGACCGTGCACGCCAGCAGCGAGTCTGCGAGCCCGCACACTCGGCGCGCCTTCGACATCGACGACACGCACCGTGGGCAGGCCCACCAGCCCCGCAGCCAACGTACGACGAGCCCGGGTGGAGCCGGCGTGGCGGGGAGTCCGGCTCGGCCACCCGAACGCCCGGTCACGCGATCGAGGGGGTCGAGCGCGGAGTAACCTCCGGGCCACCGAGCTACACGGTAACCGCATCAGCTGAGAGCGCGCTGAACGTCGGCTTGATGGATGCCGATGCGAGTCCGGCTCATGCCGACCGGCGGGCCGCCGGACAGGTCGGGCCCGGCGTCAGGAGCGGGCGTAGACCTCGGGCTTGAGCACCCCGACGTACGGCAGCTCGCGGTAGCGCTCAGCGAAGTCGAGGCCGTACCCGACCACGAACTCGGTGGGAATGTCGAAGCCGACGTACTTCACTCCGACCGGCACCTTCACCGCGTCCGGCTTACGGAACAGGGCGACCACCTCGACGCTCGCCGCCGAGCGCGACTCGAGGTAGCGCAGCAGCCAGGAGAGGGTGAGCCCGGAGTCGACGATGTCCTCGACGACGACCACGTGCCGACCGGCGATGTCCCGGTCCAGGTCCTTGAGGATGCGCACCACCCCGGAGGAGGTGGTGCCCTGGCCGTAGGACGAGATGGCCATGAAGTCGAGCTCCGCCGGCGGGCCGTTACGGCCCAGCGCCCGGGCGAAGTCCGCCATGAACATCACCGCGCCCTTGAGTACGCACACCAGCAGCAGCCCGTCGCCCACGTGGGCGTAGTCGGCGGAGACCTGCTTGGCCAGCTCCGCCGTCTTCTCGCGGATCTGCGCCTCAGAAATGATCACGTGGTCGATGTCGGCGTCGTACCAGGAGCCGTCAGCCATGACTCCTAGCCTGCCGTACGTCGGATGGCCTCCGTCGGCGGGGCCGCACCTTTTGGCGCGGTCCGGCCAAGGATTTTCGGCGCAATCGGCGCTAATCACATCAGTTGGTGCGCGACCGCCACCGGCGGCCACCGTCGCTGGGCTTCCAGTCGGCCGAGTCGTGGCTGTCGACGGTGAGGCCGGCGGCCGAGGCGGCGACAAGCAGGACGAGGAACAGGAGGAAGAGCAGGAACTCCATGGCGGCGCTCGCTTTCGCATGATTGCTGTTGGTTTCGCCGCCGGTGCGCACCGGACTGAGACCAGTCTGCGACCTGACGTAGCGACCGGACAGTGGCAGGAATGCCATTGGTCATCGATTTACTGCCACCTGTCGGGTTACCCTCGTCACATGCTGCGGTCCGTTGCCGTCCTCGCTCTCGACCAGGTCGCCCCCTTCGAGCTCGGCGTGCTCGCCGAGGTGTTCGGCACCGACCGGACAGCCGACGGTTTCCCCGCCTACCGCTTCCAGGTGTGCAGCCCGGACGGCGCTCCCGTGCGTACCTCGTCCGGCTTCCACCTCACCCCCCACGCGGACCTCGGCCCGGTCGACGAGGCCGACCTGGTGGCCGTCCCCGCGCACAGCCAGGGCACCACCGTCCCCGGCCCGGTGCTCGACGCGCTACGCCGGGCCGACGCCCGGGGAGCACACCTGTTCAGCGTCTGCTCCGGGGCCTTCCTGCTCGGTGCGGCCGGGTTGCTCGACGGCCGGGAGTGCACGACCCACTGGCGGTACGTGGACGAGCTGCAACGCCGGCACCCACGCGCCCGGGTGCGCTGCAACTCGCTCTACGTCCAGGACGGTCGGCTGCTCACCAGCGCCGGCACGGCGGCCGGCATCGACGCCTGCCTGCACCTGGTCCGCCAGCAGCACGGCTCGGCCACCGCGACCCGGCTGGCCCGTCGGATGGTGGTCCCGCCGCACCGCGACGGCGGCCAGTCCCAGTACGTCGAGGCGCCCATCCCGAAGGCGCCCGAGGCGCCCACCCTCGAACCGGTGCTGGAGTGGCTGATGGGGCATCTGGACCGGACGATCACCGTGGAAGAGTTGGCCGCCCGCGCCGGCATGGCGCCCCGCACGTTCGCCCGCCGGTTCCGCGCCGAGACCGGCACCACCCCGCACGACTGGCTCACCAACCAGCGGGTGCTGCTCGCCCGGCGGCTGCTGGAGGAGACCCCGTTGAGCGTGGAGGCGGTCGCCGACCAGTCCGGCTTCAGCGACGCGGCCGCGCTGCGCCACCACTTCAGCCGCCGGGTCGGCGCCACCCCGCACAGCTACCGGACCACCTTCCGGGACCGGGCACACAGCGGCTGACCAGGAGCCTCAGCCCGGGGCCAGCCGGCCGTCGCGGCGGAGCACCCGGACGCCCCCGGGCAGCTCGGTCGGACCCTGACCGTGCCAATCGGTGACCAGGGCGTTCAGAGCGGCGACGTGCCGGTGGGACAGCGCACCGGGCAGCGCGCCCAGCTCGCGGGCCCAGGCGTGCAGCACCCGGCCGCGGACGGCGGGCACCAGGTCGAGCAGCACCGGCACGGACAGCCCACCGTCGGGACACCGGGCCGCCGCCAGCGCCGTCCCCGCCAACTCGTCGAGCGCGGCGTTGTCGGCGGCCACCAGCCGGGCGGTACGCGCGAGGTTGTCCACCACGCCGGGGCCGAGCGCCCGCACCAGCGCCGGCAGCAGGTCGGCCCGCACCCTCGACCGGGCGTACGACGGGTCGGTGTTGTGCGGGTCCTGCCACGGGCTCAGCCCGAGCACCGCGCACGCGGCGCGGGTCTGCTCCCGACCGATCTCCAACAGCGGGCGCAGCAGCGGCACCCCGCCCAGATCGCGCCGGGCGGGCATCCCGGCCAGCCCCCGTGGGCCGGCGCCCCGGGCGAGCGCGAGCAGCACCGTCTCCGCCTGGTCGTCGCGGGTGTGCCCGGTGAGCACCGCCACCGCGTTCCGCTGCCGGGCCACCTCGGTGAGCGCCTGGTAGCGAGCCTCGCGGGCAGCCGCCTCCGGCCCGCCGGGACGCCCGGCCACCTCCACCCGGACCACCGTCGCCGACCCGAAACCGACCCCCCGCCCCCAGGCGGCCACCGCCTCGGCGCGCTCCGCGGAGCCGTCCTGCAAGCCGTGGTCGACGCTGACCAGCAGCGCGGCGCGGCCCAGCCGAGGTGCCACGAACACGGTGGCCGCCGCGAGCGCGAGCGAGTCGGCACCACCGGAGCAGGCGACCAGCACCGGACCGCCGGACGGCAGACCGGTCAGGGCACGGCGGACCGCCACCCGGATCGCGGCCACCGGCGCAGCGAGCGCGGCCACCGGCGGGCGGTCAGCCGGCGGCCGGGATGGTGCCGGCCGGGCCGTGCACCCGGGCGACCCACGCATCCGGGTCGCCCAACTCCGACAGTCGAGGCAGGGTCAGCGGCGAGTTGAAGATCGAGTTGAACCCGTCCATGCCGACCCGCTCCACCACGCCGTGCACGAACTTGCGCCCCTCGGCGTACTGGCGCATCTTGACGTCCACGCCGAGCAGCCGGCGGATCGCCTTCTCCAGCGGGTTGCCCGCCTCCCGGCGTCGGTTGAACGACGCCCGGATCCGCTCCACGCTCGGGATCACCTGCGGGCCGACGCCGTCCATCACGAACTCGGCGTGCCCCTCCAGCAGGGTCATCAACGCGGTAAGGCGGTCCAGTACGGCCCGCTGTGCCGGGGTCTGCACGATGTCCAGCACGCTGGTGCGGCTGTCCGGGTCACGGACCGCCTCGGACAACGTGGCCACCCCGCGCCGCAACCGCTCGACCAGGTGCTCGCTCCCGCTGGACGAGGCGTCGACGAACGCCTGCACCTCGCTGAGGAAGTAGGCCCGCATCCACGGCACGGCCGTGAACTGGGTGCGGTGGGTGACCTCGTGCAGACACACCCAGAGCCGGAAATCCCGAGGGTCGGCGCCGAGCTTGCGCTCCACCTCGACGATGTTCGGGGCGACCAGCAGCAGCTGGCCCGGCTCAGCCGAGAAGACCTCGTACTGGCCGAGCACCCGGCCGGAAAGGTAGGCCAGCACCGTGCCGGCCTGCACCCCGGTCAGCCGGGACCCGATCGCCTCCGTCAACACGCCCGGTTGCTTGTCGCCGGAGAGCCGACTCACCAGCGGAGTGATCACCTCGCGGAGCCCGGCGATGTTGGTCGCCGCCCAGTCACGGCGATCGACCACCCGGACCGGCGGATGCGACACCTGCGCCCGCAGCCCCGTGTAGTCGGCCACGTGCCCGGCCGCCTCGTCGGTCAGCCGGCGCAGGTCGCCGACCACGTCGGTGGCTTCGGCGTACGACACGCGGGGGCCAGACTTGCTCAACGCCCCCGCCGTGGCGGCGGCCAGATCCCAGTCCACGAACTGCGCCATGGACCCACCGTACCCGCGCCGCGACACCCCGGCCCGGGCTCGCGCCCTCGATCGACACCGATGGCGACCGCGTCACCCCGGACCGGCGACGGTCAGCCGCAGCCGCAGCCGGCCAGCGCGGCGGCGATCCGGTCCAGCGCCGGCTGGGCGGTGTCCCGGTCGCCCGGCACGTTGTCGGTGAGCACCGCGAAGGTCAACAGCCGGCCATCGGCGGTGGTGACCAGCCCCGCGATGGAGTGCACGGCGGTCAGCGTGCCGGTCTTGGCCCGGACGCTGCCCTCGCCCGCGGCGGTGCCGGCGGTGTTGCGGTAGCGCTCGTTCAGGGTGCCGGACCAGCCGCCCACCGGCAGACCACCGAAGACGCCTGCCAACTCCGGATGGTCCGGGCTGGCGGCCAGCCGGATCAGATCGGTCAGCAGCGACGGGCTGATCCGGTTACGACGGGACAGGCCGCTGCCGTCGGAGACGCTGATCTCGTCGGCGGGCAGGCCCAACTCCGCCACCTCGGCGTCCATGGCGGCGGCGCCTCCGTCGAACGAGGCGGGCTGATTGCGGGCCAACGCGACCTGACGGGCGAGCGCCTCGGCCACCAGGTTGTCGCTCTCGCTGATCATGACGTCGACCAGCCGGATCAGCGGCGGAGACTGCACCACGCCCAGCTCGGTGCCCGGTGCCGGGTTGCCGCCGGCCGCCGACTGGGCCGGAGCCGTACCGCGCTTCACGGCGTCGGTCGGCACACCGAGCAACCGAGCGAACGCCTTGCCGGCGGCCAGGTCCGGCTCGGCGAACCGCGGGGCCGACCCGTGTTCGACTCCCGGGTCCGTCCGGGCGCCGTCGGTCATCAACGCGGTGACCGCGCCGCCCGACCCGCCGGTGGGGATGTCGGAGTCCCAGCCAGGGCCGTAGACCGGGCCGGAGTAGACCGAGCCGTCCACGGTGACGCTGGTCGGGGGTGTGCCACCGAGCGCGGTACGCACCTGGGCGGCCAGGTCGTCGAGGCGCGCCGCACCCGGGTAGTAGCCCTTCTTGTTGATCGCGAGGGTCGGGTCGCCCCCACCGACGATCACCACCTCGCCGGCCGTCGCGCCGGCCACCGCACGAGTGGGGATCCGGTAGCCCGGCCCCCGGGCCGCCAGCACGGTCACCGCGGTCGCCAGCTTGGTCACCGAGGCGGGGACGGTGCCGTCGTCCGCCCCCTTGGCGAACAGCGTCTGACCGGTGATCACGTCGGCGACCGAGACGTTCACCCGGTCACCCAGAGCGGCGACCCCGACCAGTGGATCGAGCACGGCACGAACCCCGTCCGGGGTGGGCAGCGGGGCGTTGGCATCCGGGCCGGCCAGCACGTCCGACGGGGCGGGTTCCGGGGTCACGCCAGCCGCCTTCGGCCCGGACCCGGCGTCGTCGCCCAGCCACCCGGCTACCGGGCCGGGACGGGTGATCACGACTCCGACGCTGGCGAGCACCAGCACGAGCACGGCGGCCAGCACCACCGGCAGCCGCCTCCGCCGGCGCGGCGCGGCGGGCGGGGGTGCGGGTGCGGCGTCGGCGGGTGCCGGCAACGCGGAGATCGGTGGGCCCAACGGGGGGACCCCGCCCGGGTCGGGGGCGGCCGGCCCGGACGACGGGCTGACCGGGACCGTGGCGCTGCCGCGCGGCGGGCCGCTCACCGGCTGGTCGCCGCCGGCGGCCGGGGGGTGACCGATGTTCGGGGGTGTCGGCGATGCCGAGCCGGCCGGCGGACGCCAGGGCAGCGGCGGGGGCCGCTCGGGCACCGTCTCCGGTGCCGGAGTCGGTGGTTCGGGGGCCCGGGGGAGGTGCGCCTCCGGCACCGGAACCCGCCCCTTGGCACTGCCGGAGCCGGATCGTCCGGTACCGTGCGCGGAGCCCCCGTCCGGGCGGTAGTGTGAATCTTCCCTCCCCACGACCCCCTCCTCCCCCAGCGAAAATCGGCTTGGGTGACACTACTTCGGTCCGAAGACTATGCGGCGGCCGGAGTCGGCGGGTGGGCATTCACCTGTCCGGAGGGCCGCCAGTGGTTCCGTTAGCCAGCGTGGGCAGACGAGGGAGCGTGCAGATGGATTTCGACGTGACGGTTGAGATCCCCAAAGGTCACCGGAACAAGTACGAGGTGGACCACAAGACCGGACGGATCCGGTTGGACCGCACCCTCTTCACCTCCACCCAGTACCCGGCCGACTACGGGTTCATTGAGGGCACGCTGGGCGAGGACGGCGACCCGTTGGACGCCCTCGTGCTGGTCCCCGAGCCGACCTTCCCGGGCTGCCTGATCCGCTGCCGCACCATCGGCATGTTCCGGATGACCGACGAGAAGGGCGGGGACGACAAGGTCCTCTGCGTGCCCTACGAGGACCCCCGCCAGGAGCATCTGCGCGACATCCACCACCTGGGCGAGTTCGACCGCCTGGAGATCCAGCACTTCTTCGAGGTGTACAAGGACCTGGAGCCCGGCAAGTCGGTGGAGGGCGCGACCTGGGTCGGCCGCACCGAGGCCGAGGCCGAGATCCACGCCTCCTACCAGCGGGCCAGGGACGCCGAGGCGCGCGGCGAATCCACCCACTGACGACCACTGACGCACCGGGCCCGAGGGTCGCTCAACCGAGCAACCCTCGGGCCCGGTCGTACAGGTCGAGCACCGCGCAGGCGATCGGCACCACGGCGACCACCAGGGCCGTGTCGGTGAGGTCCGCGACCCTGCCGAGGTACGGCGAGACCGGCCGGCGGGCGTAGGCGGTGCCGCTGGCCACCGCCACCAGGGCAAGCGCCGCCCCGCCGAGGACCAGCACCAACCGCCCGGCCTCATCGGCCCGACCGACCAGCACCGCGCCCAGCACCGCGTAGCCGGCCAGCCCGGCGAGCACCGTCGGCACCCGGTGTCGCAACGCCACGAACAGCCGTGACCGCAGCAGCAGCACGGCCGAGGTGACCGCCACCAGCACCCGACCGGCCGTGCCGCCGGCAACCACGAGTACGACCGCTGTGGCCACCACCAGCAGGGCGTGGCCGATCAGCATTCCGGTCAGCATCTCCTCGGTACGGATCACCGCTGCGTGCACCCGGCTCCGGTCCGGTAGGTCCCGGGCCCGCTCCGGCTCCTCAGCGGTGGTCGAGGCCGGCAGGGTGATCGGCGGCAGGGGCAGCTTGCCCAGCCGGATGGCCAGCAGCGGGATCACGCCGATGGCGAAGACCAGTGCGCTGAGCAGCACCGCCGCCGTACCGGCCGTGGTCATCAGCAGCCCACCGAGCGCGGCCCCCGCGCCGATCAGGCCGACCGTGACCCCGGCCACGAAGACCCGCAACCGGCTGGCCACCCCGAGCAGGCCGATCAACGCCACCAGCAGCAGCGCGACCGAGCCGGCCAGCAGTTCGGGGGCGCCCACCCAGCGGGCCGGCCCGAACGGCCCGACCGGGTCGCCGGAGCCGACCGCGAGGGCGCCGGCGGCGAACGCGTACGGCAGCGCGTAGCCGCCGAGCGTCGCGCCGGCGGCGCCGTCGCCGTTGGCGCGGGAGGCCACCGTGCCGGCCACGGTGAGCACCAGCGCCACCGCGACGGCCGCCAGCCAACCGACCCGCTGTGTCGGGCCACCGGCGAGCAGCGCGAGCAGCCCGACCCCGAGCGGTACGGCGGCACCGGCCAGACCGGCTGCCCTGGTGGCGGTGGGCGACCAGGCGCCGCCGCGTCGGCGGGCACCGTCGGCGATCGCCTCGATGACGTCGTCGTACTCCAACTCGGGCCAGTGCGCGCGGGCCGGCACGAGGTGCAGCACCTCCCCGTCGCGGACGCCCTGCGGCAGCAGCGCCTGCGCCGTCACCAGCAACGCCCCGTCGGTGCGGCGCAGCACCCAACCGCCGTGCTGCTCGCCGTCGTCGGCCAGCCCGACACCGGCGTGCCGGAGCACGTCGGGCAGCAGCTCAGCCAGGGGCACCTGCTCCGGCAGGGCGACGTCCACCCGTCGTTGCGGCGCGCTGATGGTGACGCGGGCCAGCCCGGTTGTCATCGACTGGTCTCCATATCGAGGGGGATCGGAGGCTGCGCGGACGACAGGACTTTACCTACCATGAGCCAGGCTCGGGTTACCCAGCGCTGTCAGGAGGCCGAGTGTCCACCGTCGTCATCAAGCGCCCGCCGCGCCGACCAGCGCCGGAGATTCCCGCCGGTGAGCTGTCGGTCGAGGCACCGCCGGAGATCCCCGTGCTGGCCGGCGGACGCTGGCAGCAGATGCTCATGCTGCTGCCCATGCTCGGCGGCACGGTGGCGATGGCGATGATGTTCGGCCGGGGCGGCGGCGCCTACTCGTACGTGGTGGGCGGCATGTTCGGGCTCTCCTCGTTGGCGATGCTGGTGACGTCCTGGGGCAGCGCCTCCGGCACCCCGAAGAAGTCCGAGATGATGGCCGCCCGCAGGGAGTACCTGCGCCACCTGGCCACGCTGCGGCGGCGGGTCCGGCGGACCGCGGGCCAGCAACGGGCCGGGCTCTTCTACCGGCACCCGGATCCGGGTCTGCTCTGGTCGACGGTGGACAGCCACCGGGTCTGGGAGCGGCGCCCCGCCGACCCGGACTTCGCGGTGGTGCGCGTCGCCGTCGGGCCGCAGACCCTGGCCACCCCACTCGTCCCACCGGTCACCCGGCCGCTGGAGGAGCTCGAGCCGATGACCGCCGGCGCGCTACGCCGCTTCCTGGACGCGTACTCCGTGGTGCCGGACCTGCCGGTGGCGCTGTCGCTGCGCAGCTTTGCCCGGGTGCACGTCCGACCTGCGGGCCGACGGGCGACCACCCCGACCACCGGCGGCCCACCCACCGGCGACCCGGCGGCTCAGGCCCTGGTCCGGGCCGTGCTGACCCAGCTGGCGGTCTTCCACGCCCCCGACGAACTGCTCATCGCGGTCTGCGCCGGGCCGGAGCGCCGAGCCTGCTGGGAGTGGGTGAAGTGGCTCCCGCACGCCCACCATCCCGGCCGCACCGACGCGCTCGGCCCGGTCCGGCTGGTCACCAGCTCCGCCGCCGAGTTGGAGTCGCTGCTGGCCGACGTGCTGGCCACCCGGTCCCGGTTCAGCCCGGCCGGCCCGGCCACCGATGGTCCGCACGTGGTGGTGGTCCTCGACGGCGGCGACCTGACCGGTGCCAGTGACCTGACCGGCGACGGCGGCATCGACGCGGTCACCGTGCTGGACCTGGACACCCCGCCGCCCCGACTGCTGGACCGGTACGCGCTGCTGCTGGAGTTGCACGGCCGGCGCCTGCACTCGTTCTCCTCCGACGGGCACGCCGAGGTGGGCACCGCCGACCAGTTGGACCTGGCCGACGCCGAGGCGGTCGCCCGACGGTTGGCGCCGCTGCGGCTCGCCGGCGCGGCCCGCGGACCGGGCGCCCCGCTCCAGGCCGACCTGGGCCTCCCCGAGCTGCTCGGCCTCGGTGACCCGGAGAGCTTCACTGCGGAACAGGGCTGGCTGCCGCGCTCGACGCGGGACCGGCTGCGGGTGCCGATCGGGGTGGGCGCGGACGGCGGCGCGATCGAGCTGGACCTCAAGGAGTCCGCCCAGGACGGCATGGGCCCGCACGGCCTGCTCATCGGGGCGACCGGCTCGGGGAAGTCCGAGCTGCTCCGCACGCTGGTGCTGGGGCTCGCCGCCACGCACAGCTCGGAACAGCTCAACTTCGTGCTTGTCGACTTCAAGGGCGGCGCCACCTTCAGCTCGTTCGAGCGGCTGCCGCACACCGCGGCCGTGATCACCAACCTGGCCGACGCGTTGCCCCTGGTCGACCGGATGGTGGACGCGATCAACGGGGAACTGGTCCGCCGCCAGGAGTTGCTGCGCCGCGCCGGCAACTTCGCCAGCGTGCGCGACTACGAGCGGGCCCGGACGGCCGGCAGCCCGCTCGCCCCGCTGCCGTCGTTGCTGCTGATCTGCGACGAATTCTCCGAACTGCTCTCCGCCAAGCCCGACTTCATCGACCTGTTCGTGCAGATCGGCCGGCTGGGCCGGTCGCTCGGCGTGCACCTGCTGCTCGCCAGCCAGCGGTTGGAGGAGGGCCGGCTGCGCGGGTTGGACACCCACCTCTCGTACCGGATCGGGTTGCGCACGTTCTCGGCGCTGGAGTCCCGGACGGTGCTCGGCGTGGCGGACGCGCACGAACTGCCCCGCTCACCGGGCCACGGCTACCTGCGTGCCGGCACCGACCCACTGGCCCGGTTCAAGGCCGCGTACGTCTCCGGTGCCGTCCGTCGCCGGGCCGTGCCGGGCGGCGTCGCCGCCGACGGAGGCGCGCGGCTGCTCACCTTCACCACCCACGTCGTACCGGTGCCCGAGCCGGCGACCCCGGTCGTGCCCGTCGCGGCAGCGGAGGAGGGCGGCAGGACGCTGCTCGACCTGCTGGTGGATCGGCTCGTCGGGCAGGGCCCGCCGGCGCACCAGGTCTGGCTTCCGCCGCTCGGTCAGCCGCCGGCTTTGGACGAGCTGCTCGGCCAGGTCGAGGTGCACCCCAAGCGCGGGCTCACCGTGGGCAACCCGGAGCTGCACGGCGCACTCGGCGTGCCGATGGCTGTCGTGGACAAACCGTTGGAGCAGCGCCGGGACCTGCTCTGGCTGGCGTTGGACGGCGCCGCCGGGCACATCGCCGTGGTCGGTGCGCCGCAGAGCGGAAAGTCCACCGCCCTGCGTACGCTGATCTGCGCGCTGGCGCTCACCCACACGCCGGCCGAGGTGCAGGTCTACTGCCTCGACTTCGGTGGCGGCGGCTTGGCCGCGCTGCGCGATCTGCCGCACGTCGGTGGGGTGACCGGTCGCGCCGACCCGACCGCCGTACGACGCACCGTCGGCGAGATGACCACACTGCTGACTGATCGGGAACGCCGCTTCGCGGAGCTGGGCGTGGAGTCGATGGCCGCGTACCGGCAGCGTCGGGCGGCAGCGGCGGCGGCCGGTCAGCCGGGCGCCGACCCGTACGGTGACGTGTTCCTGGTGATCGACGGGTGGAGCACCATCCGCGGCGAGTACGACGACCTGGAACCCCTCGTCACCGACCTGGCCACCCGGGGTCTGTCGTACGGGCTGCACGTGATCGCCACCGCGCTGCGCTGGCTGGATTTCCGCCCGGCGATCCGGGACCTGTTCGGCTCCCGGCTGGAGCTGCGCCTCGGTGACCCGGCCGACTCGCTGGTCGCTCGCCGTGCGGCCGCGAACGTGCCCGAGCGCGCCGGCCGCGGGGTGACCGCGGAGGGCCTGCACTTCCTCACCGCGCTGCCTCAGCTCGGCACCGCCAGCGGGGACACCGCCGACCTGGTCAAGAGAGCCGCCGACGGCTGGGCGGGTGCGCCGGCGCCCCGGGTGCGGCTGCTCCCGCCGGTGCTGCCGTACGCCGAGTTGGACCTCGCCTCGACGACCGGGCTGCGGCTACCGATCGGGATCGCGGAGGCGGACCTGCGCCCGGTGCTGCTCGATTTCGCCACCGAGCCACATTTCGTGGTCTTCGGGGATTCGGAGTGCGGCAAGTCCTCGTTCCTGCGCGCGCTGGCCACGTCGATCATCACCCGGTTCACTCCCGAGCAGGCCCGGGTGATCCTCGTCGACTACCGGCGCAGCCTGCTCGGCGCCATCGAGACGCCGCACCTGATCGGGTACGGCACCGCCGCGGCGCACACCGCCGACCTGGTCGAGTCGGCCGCCGGCTACCTGGAGCGGCGGGCTCCCGGGCCGGAGGTCACCCCGCAACAACTGCGGGACCGGTCCTGGTGGTCCGGGCCGGAACTGTTCGTGCTGGTGGACGACTACGACCTGGTGGCGGCGGGGCCGGCGAACCCGTTGCGCGCGCTGGAGGAGCACCTGCCGCACGCCCGGGACATCGGGCTGCACCTGGTGCTGGCCCGCCGGTCCGGTGGGGCGGGCCGCGCCCAGTACGAGCCGATAGTGCAGCGCCTGCGGGAGCTGTCCACCGCCGGCCTGGTGATGGCGGGCAGCCCCGAGGAGGGCGCACTCGTCGGGCCGGTACGGCCCGGACCGCTGCCGCCGGGGCGTGGTCGGCTGGTCACCCGGCGGGAGGGCGTACGCCTCGTTCAGTTGGCGCAATTGCCGCCACAGTGACCTGACTCGCCGGTTCTTCCCGTGACGGGTGGGGAAACCGGTAATCTCCGATCGTCATGGTTCCGTCGGGATGAATGGCTGGGGATGTGACTGGGGTGCGGTACAGCGGTCCGTCAGCGGCCCGACGAGCGACCGGCCGGGCGCTGCTCGGTGTGGCCGCGGCGCTCGCCGTCGTGGCCCCGACCGCGGCGGTCGTGCCCGTCGCCGCGCCCACGAACGGCGGGCAGCTCGCCGGCGCGCCGATGGCGTTCGCCCCCGGTGACACCATCGCCCGCACCGACCAGGTTCGCGACGAGCAGTGGCAGCTCGACGAGTTGCGGGCCGAGACGGCGTGGCGCAGCTCGACCGGTCGGGGTGTGACAGTGGCGGTGGTCGACTCCGGAGTGGACGGCACCCACCCCGACCTGGTCGGCCAGGTGCTGCCCGGCAAGGACCTGGTCGCCCCGGGCGGCGCCCCGGGCCCGGACCCGGTGGGCCACGGCACCACGGTGGCCGGTCTGATCGCCGGGCGCAGCGACGACAAGCGGGGCGTGGTCGGCCTGGCACCGGACGCCCGGATCCTGCCGGTCCGCGTGCTGGACGAGGAGAATCGTTACGACGACGCGCTGATCGTCGCTCAGGGCGTCCGCTGGGCGGTCGACAACGGCGCCCGCGTGATCAACCTGTCGCTGGGCGGCAGTGGCGACAGCCCGGCACTGGCCGCCGCCCTGGACTACGCGTTCGTCCGGGACGTGGTCGTGGTGGCCTGCACCGGCAACCTGGCCACCTCCAGCAGCACCAAGGTCTGGTATCCGGCTCGGGAGCCGGGTGTGATCGCGGTCGCCGGTCTCGAACGCAGCAGCGACAACTTGTGGTCCGGCTCGATCACCGGTCGGGCGACGGTGCTCACCGCTCCGGCCAGCGGGCTGGTCGGCGCCAAGCCCCCCGGCGGGTACTGGCGGGTGCAGGGCACCAGCTTCGCCGCGCCCCTGGTGGCGGCGACCGCCGCGCTGGTCCGGTCCCGCTATCCGCAGATGCCCGCGGGCGAGGTGGTCAACCGGTTGTTGGCCACCGCCCGGGACCTGGGCCCGACTGGTCGGGACGACCGCTTCGGGTACGGGATGGTCGACCCGGTGGCCGCGTTGACCGCTCAGGTGCCGCCGGTAACCGTCAACCCGCTGGACGACCAGACGTCGCCGGGCGTGACCGGTTTCGGTCCGGCGCCCGGCTCGGTCGACGACGATCCGGTGGCTGGCGCCGGTAGCGATCCGCTCGGTCTCGGCGCTGCCGGCCAGCAGAGCCGGTGGACGGCTCGGGCCGCCGGCGGTCCGGACACGTCCGGGTCGGAGCGACTGTGGATCACGGTCGTGCTCCTCGTCGCCCTGGTCTGCGGTGCGGCCCTGATGGTCCGCCGGTTGCGTCAGCGGACCCGCTGATCGCGTCCGTCCGGCAGGCCTGACCGGCCGCCCGGCCGGGTAGAACAGACCCATGAGTACGCACCGGCCGCCCACCGTCGCCCCCACCGGCCAGCCGTCCTGGCAACGCCGCCGATTCGACCCGGACCACGCGCTGGGGCTGCGACTCACTCTCGCCGCGACGGCGGCGTTCCTGGTGCTGGTGCCGTTCGCGCTGCTCACACTGCTGGTGCTCGGCGCCTGGGCGCCACTGCACCGGCTGGACGCGACGGTCACCGACGCGCTGCACAGCTACGCCCAGGACCACCCGGCCTGGGTCGTGCTGATGCGGGTCTGGACCGAGGTGTTCGCACCGATGCCGCTGCGCGCCGTCGTCCTGCTCCTGGTGGTCTGGCTACTGCGCCGGGGTGCCCGCCGGCTGGCCCTCTGGGCGGCCACCACCATGGTCGTCGGCGGGTTGGTCGGCCCGCTGCTCAAGCTGCTGGTCGGCCGGGACCGGCCGGAGTTGCTGGACCCGGTGGCCCGGGCCGCCGGCTACTCGTTCCCGTCGGGGCACGCGCTGAACGCCACCCTGGCCGCCGGCGTGCTGGTGCTGGTGCTCCTGCCGTACGTCGGGCGGGGGGCGGCGCGGGCCGCGCTCTGGGTCGCGGCGGTGCTGCTCACCGTGGTGACCGGGCTGAGCAGGGTGGCGCTCGGCGTGCACTTCACCAGTGACGTGGTGGGCGGCTGGCTGCTCGGGGTCGCGGTGGTCGCGGCCACCACCGCCGCCTTCACCAGTTGGCGGGCACACACCGGTCTCCGGCCGGTCCAGCCGACCCGCGACGGCGTCGCTCCGGAGGTCGAGCGGCACCCGGGAGCTGCCTGAGGAGTGACGACGGGGTCGGCAGGGTATTGGCCGACCCATGTCCGAGACCGTGGTCCAGATCGTCCGGCGGGTGCTGCTGCCGGTGTCCCTCCTGCTCGGGTTCATGGTGCTGCTCGGAGTGCTGGTCACCCGAGTGTTCGCCCGGACCTGGCCGTTCACCGTGGAGGACGCGGTGAACCGGGAACTGGCCGCCGACCGCACCGGTGCCTGGAACAACGTCTCGCTGGTGTTCAGCACGCTGGCCAGCACCCAGTTGATCGTCGTGGTCACCGTACTGGTGGCGTTGGCCCTGCGGCTCTGGCTGAAGCGCTGGCGGGAGCCGCTGTTCCTGTGTGCGGCGGTGACCGCCCAGGCACTGGTGTTCCTGCTGACCACGGTGGCGATCGACCGGCAGCGGCCGGCGGTGGAGCACATGGACGTCTCGCCACCCACGTCGAGCTTTCCGTCCGGGCACACCTCGGCGGCGGTGGCGCTCTACGTCGGCATCGCCGTGCTGATGGCGCTGCGGGCGCGCAGCACCGGCGCGAAGGTGGCCTGGTGGACGCTGCTGTTGATGGTGCCGCTGGGCGTGGCGCTGACCCGGATGTACCGGGGCATGCACCACCCGAGCGACGTGGTGGCGTCCTTCCTCAACGGCGGCACCTGCGTCGCGATCATGGCGCGGGCCGTGCTGGACCGGGGGTTGCGGTGGGGCCGGGCGAAGCTGCCGACCATCCAGCGTCGTCCCACCCTGCCGGCCCGGGGCTGAGCTGACCCGGCGGCGACGCTCAGGTGCACTCTCCGGTGCCGACCTGCCGGTTACGTTCGGCCCCGGCCAGCGCCACCGGGCGGGCCTCGGCCGCCGTCACGGCGAAGCCGGTGTTCGGGTCGTCGGACGCCGCCGCGAAGATCACGCCGAGCACCAGGCCGTTGGCGGAGAGCAGCGGACCGCCCGAGTTACCGCTTCGGACCAGCGCCCGAATCGTATAGATCTCCCGGGTCACGTCGCTGGACGAGTAGATGTCCGGGCCCTTGATCCGGTCCACGTCCCGGATCCGCGCCGACTGCGCGTTGTACGGGCCGTCGAGCGGGAAGCCGAGCACGATGGCGTCCGAGCCGCTGCCCGCGTTGCCGGCGGCGAACCGCAGGGACGGCCCGGGCAGCCCGGGCACCAGCAGCACCGCCAGATCCCGGCTCGGGTCGTAGACCACCACCTTGCCGTCGTACCGCTCGCCGCCCAACTCCACCGCGACCGAGCGGGTGCCGGCCACCACGTGCGCGTTGGTCATCACCCGGTCGTCCGCGTACACGAAGCCGGAACCCTCGATCCGCCGTGAGCAGCTGGGCGCGGAGCCGAGCACCTTGACCACCGACTGCTGGCCGCTGACCACCACCTGCGAGCCGGCCAGTGCCGGATCCGGTGGGTCGACCTGCCGGGCCCGGGTGGGCGCGAGGTCACCGAAGACGTCCGGGAACCCGTCGGTGTCGACGGTGTCCTCCAACGCCGTGGACAACCGGTGGGCCTGCTCCGGCAGGACCCGGTTGACCACCGTGATCAACGCGCTGTTGCGGACCGAGGCGGCGAGCCAGGGCACCGACGACGAGCCGAGCGGCACGGCGACCAGCCAGGCGAGCAGGAGCACCGCGAACAGCGAGACGAACGCGCCACCCACGTCGTCGACCCGTTTGCCCACGTCGCTGGTGATCGTCTTGCGGAGGTGCGAGCCGAGCCAACCGGCGAGAGCCTGCCCGACCACCGCCAACCCGAAGATGGCCACGAGCGAGATCAACACGCGGGTGCCGGCGTCCACGAACTGTCTGGCGAACAGCGGCCCGAGCTGGAGACCCAGCAACAGACCCAGGAAGAAGCCGGACAACGACGTGACGCCGATGACGAAACCCTGGCGGTATCCGCTGATCGCGAACACGAGCATGAGCAGCAGCAGGACGAGATCCACGACGGACACGGGTCAAGCGTACGGGCAGTCCGCCCGCCGGATGACCATCGCTTGCGGAAGGTGACCGTGCAGTCAGCGCAGGGCGTTCTCGTCAGCCTCGTCGGTGCCGGCGGACGGGGCCGGTGTCGCCCCGGTCGGCGGAAGCTCCACCACCCGGTTGCGCGACCACGGACGGGCCCAGCCGCCCATCTCGAGCAGGGTGGAGAGCACCCCGGCGGTGAACCCCCAGACGAGCATCCCGCGGGCCGAGAACGCCGGCCCGATCCAGCCGCTCGGGTGGCGGACCCGCAGTCGGTTGGCCGGGTCGACCAGCTCGCTGACCGGCAGCCGGGCGACGTGTGCCACCTCGGCCGGCTCCCGTGAATGCACCGGGTGCGGGTCGTGCCACCAGGCCAGCACCGGCGTGACCACGAAGTCGCTGACCGGGATCCAGAGCTTCGGCAGTTCCGCCAGCACTGTCACGCTGGCCGGGTCGAGGCCCACCTCCTCGTTCGCCTCGCGCAGGGCGGTGGCGCGGACGTCGACGTCCTCCGGGTCGGCCGCGCCGCCGGGAAAGGCCGGCTGGCCGGCGTGGTTGCGCAGGGTGGCGGCGCGTTGCAGGATCAGCACGTCGGGACCCACGCCGGGCTGCTCACCGAGCAGCACCAGCACCGCGCTTTCCCGACCGCCCTCGGCCGGGGTGGTCAGCCGGGTGAAGTCCTCGGCGCGGGCGGTGCCCAGCCGGGTCAGCAGCGGCTCGATCCAGTCGGGCGGCCGGCGGGTCACGCCGGCACCGTCAGGCCGAGGTGCTGGCGGACCAGCTTGGCGAGCGAGGCGTCGTCGAGAGCCCCGGTGGCGTCGACGTGCCGGATCCGGCCCTGCGCGTCGACGAAGAGGGTCAGCGGGAAGGCGTTGCGCTCCAGCTCGCGTTGCAGCGCGTCGCCCTGGTCCACGAGGATCGGGAACCGTACGCCGAAGTCCTCCCCGATGGACTGGGCGCCGCCCCGGCTGTCCCGGGTGTTGACCCCGACGACCTGGAGCTGGCCGGCGGCGCGCTCGCTGAGTCGCTGGAAGGCCGGCAGCTCCTTGCGGCACGGCCCGCACCAGGACGCCCAGATGTTGATCACGGCTGGACCGGCGACCGAGCGCAGCGCGACCGGAGCGCCGCCGGTGAAGCAGGAGAGCGTGAGCTCCGGCAGCCCCTGCCCGCCAGCGGCGGGAGTCGGCGTGCCGGACGGGCCAGGGGCCGTGGTGTCCGAGCCAGGCGACGCAGGGGTCGCCGTGCCGGAGCCGGGTGCCGCGACCGTGGGTGGCGTGTTCAGGGTGGCGCAGTCCCGGAACGGGGATGGTCGCTGGGCCGCGGCCGGGCGGGGGGCTGGATCGTCCTCGGCCGGGCCGCTGGTGCAACCGGTGACGGCCAGCAGCAGCGGCAGGACGGCGAGGGCGAGGCGGCGGTTCACGGCACCTCCGCCGTGATCGCCTGGGCGGACACCAGCTCCGGGTCGACGCCGGCCGCCACCGCGAGGTCGCGCGCCCGGGGGCCCTTGAGCAGCTTGGCGGCGGCCGCCGGCTCGGTCGGTCCGGTGCCGTACGAGGGGCAGAGCTTCGCGAGCGTGCACGCCCCGCAGGCCGGTTTGCGGGCGTGGCAGACGCGTCGCCCGTGGAAGATGATCCGGTGCGACAGCATGGTCCAGTCACGCTTGGGGTACAGCGCGCCGATCGCGTGCTCGATCTTGACCGGGTCGGTCTCGGTGGTCAGCCGCCACCGGTGGACCAGCCGCTGAAAGTGCGTGTCGACGGTGATGCCCGGGACGTCGAAGGCGTTGCCGAGGATCACGTTGGCGGTCTTGCGGCCGATGCCGGGGAGCGTCACCAGGTCGACGAGCCGGCCCGGGACCCTGCCGTCGTACCGGTCGAGGAGGGCCTGACCGAGCTTGAGCAGCGAGTCGGTCTTGTTGCGGTAGAAGCCGGTGGGCCGGATCAGCTCCTCCATCTCGCCCCGGTCGGCGCCGGCGTACGCGGCAGCGCTCGGGTAGCGGGCGAAGAGCTTCGGGGTGACCTCGTTGACCTTCTTGTCCGTGCACTGCGCGGACAGGATCGTGGCGACGGCCAACTCCAGAGCGTTGGAGTGGTCCAGCTCACAATGCGCGTCGGGATGCGTCTCGGCCAGCACCCGGCCGATCTTGCGGGCACGGCGTTTGCGCCCGAGATCGGTCTCGCTGGCACCGGGAGGGCTACTGGTCACGACGGTCAGCCTACGTCGCACCCCGGACGGTCCCGCTCGGGTCAGCCGGCGGTCGGCGGCGAGATCTTCCCCTGCCCGTCGAACCGGGCGCCGCCCTTGGGGAAGTCGGCGCGGCTCAGCTC
Source organism: Micromonospora sp. NPDC005220 (assembly GCF_040607895.1). Taxonomy (NCBI): domain Bacteria; kingdom Bacillati; phylum Actinomycetota; class Actinomycetes; order Micromonosporales; family Micromonosporaceae; genus Micromonospora; species Micromonospora sp. NPDC005220. Next base: position 35,704 of record NZ_JBEXHP010000002.1, on the reverse strand, counting down.
GGTGACCAGACCCAGACCCCGGTCGTCCGGGTCCATCGTCGGCTTGCCGGTGGAGTTCATGTACGTCGAGGTGAACGTGCCGCCGGCCCAACTGCCGTCCGGTTTGAGCGACACCTTCAGCACCCCGCCCCAGCCCAGCCGGCCGGTGTTGATCAACGTGTTGCTGCCGCCGGCGAAGTTGCCCAGGCTGTACGCGATCAAGCGCCCCTGGTAGAACTCCATCCCGCGCAGCACGTGCGGGCCGTGCCCGACGATCAGGTCCGCGCCCGCGTCGATCATGGCGTGCGAGAACTTCACCGGGTCCCCCCGGTTCTCACCCAGGAACATCTCGGTGCCGGGTTTCACCCGGGTCTGGTCCGCGCCCTCGCCGCCCATGTGCACCTGCACCACGACCAGGTCGGCCATGGTGGCCGCCTTGGCGACCACCGTCTTCGCCTTGGCGATGTCGACCAGGCTGTTGGACCAGACGTACGACGAGAAGCCAGCGACGGCGACCTTGACGCCCTTGACGTCGACGACGGTGATCTCGTCCGGTGCGCCGGTGTGCTCCAGGTCGTACTTCTCCAGCGCCTTCTGCGTGTTCTCGTAGCCCTTCGGCCCGTAGTCGTAGCCGTGATTGTTGGCCTGGTTGAGCACTTTGAAGCCGGCGTCGCGCAGGTGCGCGGCGTACTCCGGCGGGGCCCGGAACTGATAGCAGCGGGTGGAGTTCGCCCCGCACTTGCCGGTGCCGGTGTCGACCGTCAGCGGCTCCTCCAGGTTGCCCATCACCAGGTCGGCCTTGAGCGCCTCGGTGACCGAGCTGAAGAAGCCCTTACCGCCGGCGGCGGGCAGCCGACTGGGCGCGTTGCCCATGATGATGTCGCCGGTGGCGGAGAGCGAGATCGCGCCGCCCTGACCGGAGGAGGCGGGCCCGGTGGCCTTCGGGCCGGCCGTGGAGACCGGCGCGCCGGTGCCACCACCTCCCGCGCCGGGCTGCCAGACGGGCGCCTCACCGTCGGGCTCGGCGCAGCCGGCCACGAGGAGGGCGGCCAGCAGCGCGGCGAGGCCGAGGGCGACGCGGCGGCGCGGGCGGGACGCGAGGGGGGCGGGAGCGTACATCGCCCGCGACCTTACCGGTCGTCAAACGCGCCAACGACAGCCGATCGGGCGGACTTTGCGCCGTAGAGCTGCTCGGACCACGGCACGACCGGCCGGGCGCCACCGGCCAGCACCGCCGCGTGGACCGCCCGGGCGAGCGGCGCACCCCAGGTGGAGCGCGGGCCGCCGTACGCGGCCTCCGGCCCGTCCACCGGGCAGAGCACGGTGACCGCGTCGGTGGGCGTGCCGGTCCCCGGCAGCCCCAGCTCGGTGATCGCCTGGGTCTTCGCCTCGGTCGCGGTGGCCACCGCGTTGACCAGCGCCGAGTCGGCGAGCCGGGCCGGCACGTACACCACGATGTTGACCGTACCGACGCGCTGGGCGAGCGCGGCCGGCGTCGGCGCGGCCGCGGGCACCGGCGTGCCGAGCCCGACCGTCGCCCAGGCCCGCACCCCGGTGTCGGTCCGCGCCACCACCTCGGTCACGTCGACGCCGGTCAGCAGACCAACCCCGGGCCCGTCGAGGGCCAGCTCAGCGGCGAGCGAGGCCAGGTGCGCCGCGGGGTCATCCCGGTCGTACGACATCGGCACGGTCGCGTTCAGCACCCACCGCCGGACCCCGATGCCGCCGCCCACCGGGGCACTGCTGACTGCCCGCACTGGCGCGTCCGCGCGCCAGACAAGCAGCGGTACGTGCCGCCCGTCCTCGGGGCGGCTGGTCAGAATCGGCTCGCTCAGCACGTCGGGCAGGTTACGCCCACCGATCAAGATTCCAGGGGCGACCTCTGATTCATGCTCACGTGCGCCTAGACTTGGCGGCGCGCGAGGGGATCAGCGGACGGCGGCCCCGGCCGACGGACGGCACGCGCAACCGGAGGTGCGCAATGGACGAGGTACTGGCCCGCAGCGGGATCTTCCAGGGTGTTGACCCGGAAGCTGCCGAGGCGCTTGCCAAGGAGATGGAGACGATCGAGGTCCGCAAGGGCGAGATCGTCTTCAATGAGGGCGAGCCCGGTGACAGCCTCTACATCCTGCTGTCCGGGAAGATCAAGGTCGGTCGCCGCGCGGCGGACGGCCGGCAGAACCTGATCGCGGTGATGGGGCCGTCGGACATGGTCGGTGAGCTGTCGCTCTTCGACCCGGGTCCGCGTACGGCGACCGCCACCGCGGTGACCGACACCCGGCTGGTGCGGCTGCGTAAGCAGGCGCTGCGGCCGTGGCTCAACAACCGCCCGGAGATCGCCGAGCAGTTGCTCCGGGTGCTCGCCCGGCGGCTGCGCCGGACCAACGACTCGCTCGCCGACCTGATCTTCACGGACGTGCCGGGCCGGGTCGCCAAGAACCTGCTCCAGATGGCGGGCCGCTTCGGCACCCGCGACGGCGGCGTTCTGCGGGTGACCCACGACCTCACTCAGGAGGAGATCGCCCAGCTGGTCGGCGCCTCCCGGGAGACCGTCAACAAGGCGCTGGCCGACTTCGCCTCGCGCGGCTGGCTGCGGTTGGACGGCAAGAGCATCATCATCCTGGACCCGGAGCGCCTGGCCCGCCGCGCCCGCGTCTGAGACATCGGTACGTCCCCGCCTTCCGTCACCGACGGCAAGGCGGGGACGTCTTCGTCTGCCCGGCGCAGAATCGCTGGTTCGGGACGGCTGGCGGGGTGAAGGGTGGGCCCATGCTGAACCGCGTCGCCGTGTTGTCCGACATCCATGGCGTACTGCCCGCGCTGGAGGCCGTCCTGGCCGAGCCGGACGTCGCCGCCGCCGACCTCATCGTGCTGACCGGCGACATCGCGGCCGGCCCGCAGCCGGTCGAGGTGCTGGATCTGCTCGCCGACCTCGGTGACCGGGCCTCCTGGGTGGGCGGCAACTGCGAACGGGAGCTGGTCGAGGCCCGCGCGGGCCGTCCCGCCTCGATCGAGGTGTCGAACTGGGCCGCCGGCCAGCTCCGGGACGACCAGGTCACCCGGCTGGCCGCGCTGCCCGCGACCGTGACGCTGGAGATCGACGGCCTGGGCCCGACGCTGTTCTGCCACGCGACGCCCCGCGACGACGAGGAGATGGTGCTCGTCGACTCCCGGATGGGGCGCTGGACGGAGGTGTTCGCCGGCCTGCCGGCCGAGGTCCGCACGGTCGTCTGCGGCCACACCCACATGCCCTTCGCCCGGCTGGTCGACCGACGGCTGGTCGTCAACCCGGGCAGCATTGGCATGCCGTACGGGGGCGCGGGCGCGTGGTGGGCACTGCTCGGGCCGGGTGTCCAACTGCGCCGCACCGCCTTCGACGTGGACGCGGCCTGCGCCCGGGTGGCGACGGAGTCGGCCTTTCCCGACGCCGCCGCCTGGGCCGACGAGTACCTGCGCTCCCAGCACAGCGACGCCGACGCGCTGACCGCCTTCGGCCCCCGCGACGGCCGCTGAGCGACGGCTGCCGAAGGACGGCCGCTGAGCGACGGCTGCTGAGCGAGGTCGGGATACGCGCATCGGATCAGCGAGGGCGCGTCGGGCAAGGGGGAAGGTCCCTACTCGCTGCCTGTAGAGCTGCCCCAGATTTGGGGCGGCCCCGGTCAAGCGATCCCGGTCCGACCAACCCGTCCGGTCAACCTGCCCCGGCCAACCCGGTCGCTGCCATGTGCGGGCCCGGCACGTCGAGGCCGGCACGTCGAGGCCGGCACGTCGAGGCCGGCACGTCGAGGCCGGCACGTCGAGGCCGGCACGTCGAGGCCGGCACGTCGGGGCCGGCACGTCGGGGCCGGCACGTCGGGGCCGGCACGTCGAGGCCGGCACGCCCCATAGACGGGGCAGCTCTACAGGATCTGCCATGCACCTGTGCCGGTCGTTCCGGCCCGGTGCGTCCCGGCCCGGTGCGTCCCCGCCCGGTGCAAGTCTTCACTGACGGGCGAAGCCCACGCACCGCCGCCCACGCCAAGGCCCAGAAAAAGTCAGTCTTGACTGTTTGTTTCGTAGGCCGCAGGCTGTCCCCGTGCCCACCGCATCGACGCGCGTCCCTCAGCAGGAACGCAGCCGCGCCACTCAGGCCCGGCTGCTGGAGGCGACCGTCGACTGCCTGATCGAGCACGGCTGGTCCGGCACCACGACCACAGTCGTCGCGGCGCGGGCCGGTGTTTCGCGTGGGGCTCAGCTGCACCACTACCCAACGAAGGCGGCGCTGGTGACGGCCGCGGTGGCCCATCTGGCCGAGCGCCGGGCCGACGAGTTGCGCACCGAGGCCGAGGCGCTACCGGCCGGCCCGCAGCGGCTGGACCGGGTGGTCGACCTGCTCGCCGTGGCGTTCACCGGGCCGCTGTTCGTGGCCGCGCTCGAGCTCTGGGTGGCCGCCCGCACCGATCGCGAGCTCCGGGACGCCCTGGTGCCGCTCGAGGCGACGGTCGGGCGAGAGATGCACCGGCTCACCGTCGCGCTGCTCGGCGTCGACGAGCGTCGACCCGGCGTCCGTGAAGCGGTGCAGGCCACCCTCGACCTGCTCCGCGGGCTCGGGGTGGCCAACCTGCTCAGCGACGACTCCGCCCGCCGGGCCGCCCTGTTGACCACCTGGAAGCGCCAGCTCGCCACCCTGCTCACCCCCTGACCGCCGGCCGCACCGGCCACCACCGACCGGAGGCACCATGGTCGACCTCAGCGACCTGCTCACCGACCTGGCCGACGAGTCCGCCCAGCTGGACGCCCTGGTGGCACCTCTGCCGGCGGTCGACTGGGCGAGGCCGACCCCCGCACCGGGCTGGAGCATCGGGCATCAGATCGCCCACCTCGCCTGGACCGACCACGTCGCGCTGTTGGCCGCGACCGATCCCGAGGCGTTCTACGCGACGGTGACCGCCGCGCCGGACGTGACCCGACTCGTCGACGTGGGCGCCGAGGAATTCCTCGCCCCGCCGGCCGAACTGCTCGCCCGCTGGCGGGCCGGCCGAACCGCGCTTCTCCACGCGCTGGCCGCCGTTCCGGCCGGCGGCAAGCTGCCCTGGTACGGCACCCGAATGTCGGCCCCGTCGATGGCCACCGCCCGGATCATGGAGACCTGGGCGCACGGCGCGGACGTGGCGGACGCCCTCGACGTGGTCCGCCCCGACAGCCAACGACTTCGGCACGTGGCGCACCTGGGCGTGCGTACCCTCGGGCACGGCTTCGTCGCGCACGGCCGGGAGGCACCGACGGCGCCGGTCCGGGTTGAGCTGGTCGGGCCCGGCGGCGACACATGGAGCTGGGGTCCGGCGGACGCCGCCGACCGGGTCACCGGCCCGGCTCGGGATTTCTGCCAGCTTGTCACCCAGCGCCGACACCGCGCGGACCTCGCGCTGGTCGCCACCGGGCCGGTTGCCGACGAGTGGCTCGACGTGGCGCAGGCCTTCGCCGGGCCGCCGGGTGACGGCCGGAAGCCGGCCGCCGGGAACGGGGTACGGGCATGATCCGCATCGGCAACGCCTCCGGCTTCTACGGCGACCGGTTCACCGCCTGGCGGGAGATGCTCGATGGCGGTGAGCTGGATGTGCTGACCGGCGACTACCTGGCCGAGTTGACCATGCTGATCCTGGCTCGCGACCGTCTGCGCGACAGCGACCTGGGCTACGCGAAGACGTTCCTGCGGCAACTGGAGACCTGCCTCGGCACCGCCCTCGACCGAGGGGTACGGATCGTGACCAACGCCGGCGGGTTGAACCCGGCCGGCCTTGCCGCCGCCATCGAGAAGCTCGCCCACCGGCTCGGCCTGCCGGCCCAGGTCGGCCACGTCGAGGGCGACACGATCCAGCGGGCGGACGCGTTGAGCGCCAACGCCTACCTCGGCGCGTTCGGGATCGCCGCCTGCCTCGACGCCGGTGCGGACGTGGTGGTCACCGGCCGGGTCACCGACGCGTCGCTGGTGGTCGGCCCGGCCATCGCCCGGTACGGGTGGGGCCGCGACGACCTCGACGAGCTGGCCGGGGCCACCGTCGCCGGGCACCTCGTCGAGTGCGGCGCACAGGTCACCGGTGGCAACTTCAGCTTCTTCACCGAGCTGCCCGACGGCGGTCACCGGCCCGGATTCCCGATCGTCGAAGTGCACTCCGACGGCTCATCCGTGCTGACCAAGCATCCGGGCACCGGCGGCGCGGTCACCGTGGAGACGGTCACCGCCCAACTGCTCTACGAGATCGGCGGGCCGTCCTACCTCGGGCCGGACGTGGTCACCCGACTGGACACGGTGACGCTGCACTCCGACGGGCCGGATCGGGTCCGGGTCTCCGGCGTACGGGGCACACCGCCACCGCCCACCCTCAAGGTGGGCGTCAACAACCTCGGCGGCTTCCGCAACTCGATGACGTTCGTCCTCTGCGGTCTGCACATCGAGGCGAAGGCGGCACTGGTCCGGGCGCAGATCGAGGAGGCGGTGGGCAAGGACGGGCTGGAGTTCACGCTGGCCCGGACCGACCATCCGGATGCCGCCGACACCGAGGCGGCCAGCGCCCTGCTGCACGTACACCTGCGCGACGGTGACAAGGCGCGGGCCGGGCGGGCCTTCTCGGCCGCCGCCGTGGAACTGGCCCTGGCCTCGTACCCGGGCTGCACGCTGACCACAGTGCCCGGCGACGCGACACCGTACGGCGTGTTCACCGCCGACACGGTGCCGCAGGACGCGGTGGGGCACGTCGCGGTGCTACCCGGCGGCGAGCGGGTGCCGATCGCCCCGCCGATCCGCACCGCCCGCACAGTGCAGGACGAGACCACCCCGGGCGGCGGCACGGCCGTCGACGGTCCGACCCGGCGCGGGGCGCTCGGCGAGGTGGCCGGCGCGCGATCCGGGGACAAGGGCGGAGACGCCAACCTCGGTGTCTGGGCGCGTTCCGACGCCGGGTACGCGTGGCTGCGGAGCTGGCTTACCGTCGAGCGACTGGCCGAGCTGCTGCCGGAGACCGCGCCGCTGACCGTGCGGCGCTACGAGTTGCCGAACCTGCGCGCCGTCAACTTCGTGATCGAGGGCCTGCTCGGGGCGGGGGTGGCCGCGTCCACCCGGTTCGACCCACAGGCCAAGGCGCTCGGCGAGCTGCTGCGCGCCCGAATCGTCGACCTACCTACCGGGGAAGCGCCATGACCATTGTGGACACTCCCGAGCGGCGGCAACTGCGCGAGTTGACCCGGGCGTTCGTGACCCGGGAGGTGTTGCCGCACCTGGACGACTGGGAGCGGGCCGGGGAGGTGCCCCGGGCGCTGCACGCGACCGCCGCGAAGCTCGGCCTGCTCGGCATCGGTTTCCCGGAGTCGGTCGGTGGCAGCGGCGGTGACCTGCTCGACTCGATCATCGTGACCGAGGAGCTGATCCGCTCCGGCGGCTCGTCCGGGCTGGTGGCGGCCCTGTTCACGCACGGTATCGCGTTGCCGCACATGGTCGCGGCGGCCGGTGCCCGCACCGGTGGGTCGCTGGGCGGTCGGCTCGGCGGCGTCTCGTCGCCGGGCGACGACAGCCTGATCGAGCGGTACGTCCGGCCCACCCTGTCCGGCACGATGATCGGCGCGCTGGCCATCACCGAGCCGGACGGCGGTTCGGACGTGGCCGGCATCCGCACGACCGCCCGCCGCGACGGCGACCACTACGTGGTGAACGGGTCGAAGACGTACATCACCAGCGGGCACCGGGCCGACTTCGTGACCACTGCGGTGTGTACCGACTTCCCCGGCAGCGGTGAACTCACCCTGCTGGTCATCGACAAGGGGTCGCCCGGGTTCACCGTGGGACGCCGGTTGGAGAAGCTGGGCTGGCACTGCTCGGACACCGCCGAGCTGTCCTTCGTCGACGTACGGGTACCGGTCGCCAACCGGATCGGCGCGGAGAACACCGGTTTCCTGGCGATCATGCAGCACTTCGCGGCGGAACGGCTGTCGCTGGCGACCCAGGCGTACGCGACGGCGCAGCGCTGCGTCGAGTTGGCGGTGCGCTGGTGCCGGGACCGGGAGACCTTCGGGCGTCCGCTGGCCAGCCGGCAGCTGATCCGGCACCGGTTGGCCCAGATGCACACCCGGGCCGAGGCGGCCCGGTCGTACGTGCACGAGGTGGCCATCCGGGTGGCGGCGGGCGAGCCGGTGGTGACCGAGGTGGCGATGGCCAAGAACGTCGCGGTAGCCGCCTGCGACCAGGTCGTGGACCAGGCGTTGCAACTGCACGGCGGCTTCGGCTACCTGCGCGACGCCGAGGTGGAGCGGCACTACCGCGACGCGCGGATCCTCGGCATCGGCGGCGGCACCACCGAGATCATGAACGAGATCATCGCGAAAGGCATGGGCCTGTGAGCGCGAGGAGTGAGCCGGGTTTGCGAGCCCCGCAGTCGCGAACGAAGGAGGCACGGTGACGATCCTGGACAGCGCGGTCGACCCGGCCGCACCGGGTTACGTGGAAAACCGGGCGGCGTTGCTGGAGCGGTTGACCGAGTTGGACGCCGCGCTGGACCAGGCGCGGGCGGGTGGCGGCGAGAAGTACGTGACCCGGCACCACGCCCGCGGCAAGTTGCTGCCCCGGGAGCGGATCGAGCTGCTGGTGGACGCCGACAGCCCGTTCCTGGAGTTGTCGCCGGTCGCCGGGTACGGCTCGGACTTCCCGGTCGGGGCCAGCGTGGTCACCGGCATCGGGGTGGTCGAGGGCGTGGAGTGCCTGATCGTCGCCAACGACCCGACGGTACGCGGCGGCGCGGTCAACCCGTGGTCGCTGGCGAAGACCCGGCGGGCCGGCGAGATCGCCCTGGCCAACCGGCTGCCCATGGTCAACCTGGTCGAGTCGGCCGGGGCGGACCTGCCCACCCAGGCAGAGATCTTCATTCCGGGTGGTCGGGTGTTCCGTGATCTCACCCGGCTCTCGGCGGCGGGCATCCCCACGGTCAGCGTGGTCTTCGGCAACGCGACGGCCGGTGGCGCGTACGTGCCGGGGATGTCCGATCACGTGATCATGATTCGGAACCGGTCGCAGGTCTACCTGGCCGGTCCGCCGCTGGTGAAGATGGCGACCGGCGAGGTCACCGACGACGAGTCGCTGGGTGGCGCGGCGATGCACGCCGGCACGTCCGGGCTGGCCGACTATCTGGCCGCCGACGAGCGGGACGGCATCCGGCTGGCCCGGCAGTGCGTACGCCGGTTGAACTGGCGCAAGCAGGGCCCGTCGCCGCGGACGGCGGTGCCGCAGCCGCCGAAGTACGACCCGGAGGAGCTGCTCGGCATCGCCAGCGCCGACCTGAAGGTGCCGTTCGACCCCCGGGAGGTGCTGGCCCGGGTCCTGGACGGCAGCGACTTCGACGAGTTCAAGCCGGCGTACGGGGACGCGCTGGTCACCGGTTGGGGCGAGCTGCACGGGTACCCGGTGGGGGTGCTGGCCAACGCCCGAGGGGTGCTGTTCAGCGCGGAGGCGCAGAAGGCGGCCCAGTTCATCCAGCTCGCGAACGCCTCGGACACCCCGTTGATCTTCTTGCAGAACACCACCGGCTACATGGTCGGCACCGAGTACGAGCAGCGCGGCATCATCAAGCACGGCGCACTGATGATCAACGCGGTGTCGAACTCGACGGTGCCGCACCTGACGGTGAACCTGGGCGCCTCGTACGGGGCCGGCAACTACGGCATGTGCGGCCGGGCGTACGAACCGAGGTTCCTGTTCACCTGGCCGAACGCGAAGTCGGCGGTGATGGGGCCGGCGCAGCTCGCCGGGGTGCTGTCCATCGTGGCCCGGCAGGCCGCTGCCGCCCGGGGGCGCGACTACGACGAGGATTCCGACGCGGCGATGCGGATGATGGTCGAGCAGCAGATCGAGTCGCAGTCCGGCGCGCTCTTCCTCTCCGGCCGGCTCTACGACGACGGGGTGATCGACCCCCGGGACACCCGGACCGTCCTCGGGCTCTGCCTCTCGGCGATTCACAACGGACCGGTGAAGGGCGCCGACGGCTTCGGCGTCTTCCGGATGTAGACCGTGAGCGCGAGGAACGCAGCGAAGCGGAGTCCCGCAGTCGCGAACGAAAGGCAGGCTCACCGCCAATGATCAACCGACTGCTCGTGGCCAACCGGGGCGAGATCGCCCGTCGGGTCTTCGCCACCTGCCGAGCGATGGGCGTGCAGACCGTCGCCGTGCACTCGGACCCGGACGCCGACGCGCCGTTCGTCGCCGAGGCCGACCAGGCGGTCCGGCTGCCGGGCGCCACGCCGGCCGAGACGTACCTGCGGGTGGATCTCATCCTGGACGCGGCCCGGCGCAGCGGCGCGGACGCCGTCCACCCGGGTTACGGGTTCCTCGCCGAGAACGCCGAGTTCGCGGCGGCGGTGACTGACGCCGGCCTGACCTGGGTCGGGCCGCCGGCCAAGGTGATCGCCGCGATGGGCGACAAGCTGGCAGCGAAGGCGCTGCTCGCCGAGGCGGGCGTGCCGATGCTGCCGAGCTGGACCGACGCCGGCCAGGTCACCGACTTCCCGGTGCTGGTCAAGGCGTCGGCCGGCGGTGGTGGCCGGGGCATGCGGATCGTGCGCGACGCCGACGAACTGGCCGAGGCCGTCGCCAGCGCCAGCCGGGAGGCGGCCGCCGCGTTCGGCGACGGCACTGTCTTCATCGAGCGGTACGTCGAGCGGGGTCGCCACGTCGAGGTGCAGATCTTCGGTGACGCGCACGGCCGGGTGGTGGCCCTCGGTGATCGGGAGTGTTCGATCCAGCGGCGACACCAGAAGATCGTCGAGGAGGCGCCGGCGGTCGTTCCCGAGGGGGTGCGGACGGCGTTGCACGAGGCGGCGGTAGCCGCCGGGCGCGCGGTCGACTACCTGGGCGCGGGCACTGTGGAGTTCCTGCTCGCTCCGGGCGGCGAGTTCTTCTTCCTGGAGATGAACACCCGGCTCCAGGTCGAGCACCCGGTCACCGAGTTGTGCACAGGTCTGGACCTGGTGGGGTGGCAACTGCTCATCGCCGAGGGTGAGCCGCTGCCGGCGGTCCTGCCGGCGAGCGGCGGGCACGCGATCGAGGTACGCCTCTGCGCCGAGGACGCGGCGGCGGGTTGGCGGCCGGCCACCGGGACGCTGCACCGGTTCAGCGTTGGCGCGGTGGCGAGCGAGTTCGGTGGGCTGGCCGGGTCGGGTCTGCGACTCGACTCGGGTGTGGTGGCCGGCTCGGTGGTCGGGGTGCACTACGACTCGATGCTCGCGAAGCTGATCGTCTGGGGTCGTACCCGCGCCGAGGCGTCCCGGCTGCTGGCCAGCGCGCTGTTCCGGGCCGAGTTGCACGGGGTGACCACCAACCGGGACCTGCTGGTCCGGGTGCTGCGCAGCCCCGCGTTCGCCGCCGTGGAGATCGACACCGGCTTCCTGGATCGGCACCCGGAGGTCTTCGACCCGCTGCTCCCCAACGACCAGGTCCCGCTCACCGCTCTCGCCGCCGCGCTGGCGGCTGCCGCGCACCGACGGGCGACCGCACCTGTGCTTTCCGGCCTCCCCTCCGGCTGGCGCAACGTGCCGGCCGTTCCGCAGGTCACCCGCTTCGCCGGCCCGGACGGTGAGATCGAGGTCCGCTACCGGCTCGACCGCACCGGCCGGCTCGCCGAGTGGTCCGCCGAGCACGACGCCGACGAGCGCCACTCCACCGGCCAACCCGGTGCCGTTGATGACCGCGCCGAGCGGCCGGCCGTCGAGTTGGTCGAGGCCACCCCGGACCGGGTGGTGCTCGACGTCGACGGGGTTCGGCGCGGGTACCGCGTACACCGGGTGGGGTCGGCTGTCTTCGTGGACGGCCCGGACGGGGCGGCGAGCCTGGTCGAGCTGCCGCGCCTCCCGCTGCCCACCACGGCGGTGGCGGCCGGGTCGCTGCTCGCGCCGCTGCCCGGCGTGGTGACTCGGGTGCACGTCGAGGTCGGTCAGCGGGTCTCGGCCGGCGATCCGCTGCTCACGCTGGAAGCGATGAAGCTGGAACATCCCGTGCTCGCCCCGATCGACGGCGTGGTCGCCGAGCTGCCGGTGCCGACCGGCGGTCAGGTGCAGACCGGCGCCGTGTTGGCCGTTGTCGACGACTCGACTGCGCCGCGGCACGACCTGGAGCCGTCGAACCCCGAGGAGGACCCCCGATGACCTTCGACCTCACCCCCGAGCAGGACCAGCTCCGCGACGCCGTGCGGGCGTTGGGCCGTCGCTACGGTCACTCCTACTTCGTCGAGAAGGCGAAATCGGGGGAACACACCACCGAGCTGTGGGCCGAGGCGGGACGGCTCGGCTACCTGGGGGTCAACATCCCCACCGAGTACGGCGGCGGAGGCGGCGGCATCACCGAGCTGGCCATCGTCTGTGAGGAGCTGGCCGCCGCGGGTTGCCCGCTGCTGCTGCTGGTGGTCTCGCCCGCCATCGCGGCGACCGTGCTCAACCGGCACGGCACCGAGGAGCAGCGCAAGCGGCACCTTCCCGGCCTCGCCGACGGCTCGCAGAAGATCGTCTTCGCGATCACCGAGCCGGAGGCCGGTTCCAACTTCCACCGGCTCGGCACGGTGGCCCGGCGCGACGGCGACGACTGGGTGCTGAACGGCCGCAAGTGCTACATCTCCGGGGTCGACGAGGCCGGTCATGTGCTGGTGGTGGCCCGTACCGAGGATTCCTCCACCGGCAAGCTGAAGCCGGCGCTGTTCCTGGTGCCGACCGACGCCGCCGGGCTTACCTGGTCCAAGCTGGACATGGAGATCGTGTCCCCGGAGAACCAGTTCCTGCTCTACCTGGACGACGTGCGGGTGCCCGCAGACGCGCTGCTCGGTGAGTCGCTGGACGCCGGGCTGCCGGCGCTCTTCGCCGGGCTCAACCCGGAGCGGATCACGGTGGCCGCGATGGGCGCCGGCACCGGCCGGTACGCCATCGAGCGGGCCAGTGAGTACACCGCCACCCGCAAGGTCTGGGGTGGTCGGAGCATCGGCTCCCACCAGGGGGTGTCGCATCCGCTGGCGCACGCGGCGGTGCAGGTGGAGCTGGCCCGCCTCATGATCCAGAAGGCGGCCACCCTGTACGACGCGGGCCGCGACCTGGAGGCCGGCGTGTCCGGCAACATGGCCAAGTACGCGGCCGGGGAGGCCGCCGCGCTCGCCGTGGACACCGCCGTCCAGGTGCTCGGCGGGGCCGGCATGACCACCGAGTACGGGGTGGCGACCCTGCTCGGCGCGGTCCGGGCCGGCCGGATCGCCCCGGTCAGCCGGGAGATGATCCTCAACTTCGTGGCCCAACACGTCCTCGGCCAGGACAAGTCGTACTGACGCCCGGCCCGCCGGCCCGCCTGCCGCGCTCGGGCCGCGCTCCATGATCGACTCGGCTTTCTTGATTCCGGGGTGTTCGAGGGCCAGCAATACCCCGATTTCCTGAAATCCGAGTCGATCAGGTGCAGGCGAGGTGCCGGTGACGGCGCTCAGGCCGGGGTACGGCAGGCGGCGTCGATGCGGTGGACCGGTCGGACCCGACGACCCATGCCCTCCAACAGTGAGTCCTCGACGTGAAAGTCGTGAATGCGCAGTTGGTGGCGGGGTAGCTCCTCCTCGCTCGGGCAGAGCACCTGCGCGCGGACCAGCCCGACCGGGACGTACCGGACGCCGCCCTTCTCCTGAAGGATCACCATGTTGACGTCGTCGGTGGTGACCACGTGCCCGCGTACGTCCTCGGTGGGCCCACTCTCCGGGCCAACAGTGGTGACGGTCAGCGGCAACACCGGTGTGCTGATCACCGGCACCGCGGCCCAGACCAGGGTGGCCAGCACCGCCACCTCGGTCACCGACGCCAGCGGCCGGATCACCATGCCCGGCAGCGGCCCCGCGATGAACAGAGCCAGCAGCGGAGGCACCACGATGAGCGCCAGCACCAGCGACTCATCGCCCTGCTGCACCGCCGCGCGAAGGGTCGGCAGCATCAGCCAGCCGTACCCGGCGAGCAGCGCGCCGATCAGCAGCAGCCGGGGCACGACCCGGTCGTGCAGCCGCCCGGGGCGCAGCTGGAACGCGGCCACGAACGCCGGCAACAGCAGCGGAAGGTAGAGCAACGGCCAGGTGATCAGGGCGAGCAGGAAGCTCGCCAGCACCACCCAGGCCGGGGTGATGTCGGCCCAGCGGGCGAAGAGCGGGCGGCGCCGGCTGCCCGGCGGAAGTCGATCCGCGCTGACGGCCAGCACCGCGCCGAGCGCGAAGACGGCCACCAGGCCGGCGGAGAGCAGCCGGGCCGCCGTGGTCAGGAAACCGGCGAGCAGGTTGACCGGCCCGACGTTGGCCACCAGCAGCAGCGTGGTCTGGAGCTCCCCGCCGGCCTCCACACCGAGGCGGAGCACCGAGAAGATCGCCGGTACGCCCACCAAGGCCGTCCAGAACGACTGGCTGGCCCGAGCGCGCCTCTCGGCCGGATCCCAGCGGACCCGACCGGGCTCGACGTCGGCGACGACCGGCGCGGTCGGTTCGGCGACCGGCACGCCGGCTGGCCAGGCGACGTCACCTCCCGCGTCGGCCGCCGGGCCGACCAGGACCGGCGGCGCTGGGGCCGTACCGTCGAATGTCGGCGAGTCGGCGGCGGCGCCGGACGCGGACGTGCGGGGCGGCGGGACCGGCCCGTCGCCACCGGTGGCGGTCGACGTCGTGCTCACTTCGCGGGCGCCTTGTCGTCGAAGTCGACGAGCTTCGGCACCTCCAGCGGCTGCGGCTGGCGCTTCTCGGCCTTCAGCCACGGGCCCAGGGTCCGGTTGTACGCGGTCTGCCAGGGGCTCGCGTCGCCGTCCCGGCCCTGTTCGTAGCTCTTCTGCAGAAAATAAGCGACCAGGTCGCGCAGCGCAGGGTCGCCGATCGGCACGCCGATGCCCAGCAACTCGCTGGTGCCGAACGGCATGTCCACGATCTCGAACTCCTTGGGGAAACTGGCCAGGAAACCGGCAAGGATCGACTCGTCGGAGCTGACCGCGTCGTACCGGCCCTTACGGATGCCGTCGACGCAGTCCCCGACGTCCTTGACCACGAATGTCCTGACCTGGTGCTTCTCCAACTCCGCCTCGGTGGTGGAGCCGCCGCTGGTGCAGACCTTGTACGCCGGGTCGCGCAGATCCTCAATGGTGCGGACCTTGTCCTTCAGCCGGACCGGCACCATCACCTCCTGCGTGGTGACGAAGTACGGCCCGGCGAAGCTGACCAGCTTCTTACGGTCCTCCGTGATGGAAAAGCTGGACACCACGAGGTCGACGGTGCCGCCCTGCAGCGACGGGATGCGGTCCTCGGTCGCGACCGACACGAACTCCAGCCGCTGGTCCCCCTCGTAGCCGAGGGAGGCCGCGATGTACCGGGCGATCTCGACGTCGAACCCGACGTGCTGGCCGTTCCGCAGCTCCCCCATCAGCGGCTCGTTGGTGGCGACCCCGATCCGAAGCTTCGACTGACCGTAGATGTGTGTCTCGCGCATCTTCTCCTGCACGGAGGGCAGGGCCGGCTCCTCCCGGCTGTCGCAGCCGGCGGCGGCGGCGAGCACGAGAGTGAGAGCGACCGCCAGCGTCGACGCGATCGAGCGGAGCCGGGACGACGAACTGCCTGAGTTCATGGCGACCTCGCTGCCGGAAGAGCCTGCGGGACACCGAGAGTAGCCGTTCTTGTCCAACCCGTGTGGGTGCTGTGGGCCACGCCGGACGGGTCGCTCGAATCGACGTCAATCGGCGCGGCGGCCGGCTCTGCGGTTGACAGCGGGCCTCGTCGCGACATGCTGGACGGGTGAGCCGACTGTCCAGACCCGATGCCCGCACAATGGCGGTGCTCGCTGCGCTGGGAGCCCTTGCGCCGCTGGTCATACTGCTCGTGTGGCGCCGACAGGATCTCCTCGGCGTGGTTCTCGCGCTGCTCTGCGTGCTGATGACCATGGTCACCGGGGTCGCGGTCTCCGCCGCTCGTCAGGTCGACGATCCGGAGCCGGCGGACCGGTCGGCAGCCTTCGGGCCGCCCGAGCTGATGCCGTACGGGATCGACGCGGACACCCTCGACGCGCTGGACAGCCGGGACGCGCTGCGTGCGGTGCGTGACCGTCGACGCGGGTCGAACGGGCTCAGCGGCCGGTGAGCGTGGGCGCGGTGAGCGCGTCCACGCCGCGCCCCGCCAGACACCGGTAGGTCCGGTCGATGCTGCCGTCGACAGGTGGCAGCACCTCCAGGTGCCAGCCGGTCGCCTCGGCGATGCCAGTGGTCAGCCGGAACGTGGTGGCGCTGCACACCTGGCGTACCGGCTCAGCGGCGACCACCTCGTCGTAGTCGGCACCGACCAGCGACACCGGCAGGATGCCCTCGGCGTACGTCTCCCAGGTGTGTCGGCCGGCGCAGGACAGCCGAGCCGCCTCGGCGCGACTGCCGCGGATCCGCACCGGGCCGAAGCACTCCAGCTCGGGCAGGCACCGGGCACCCTCGGGCAGCGCGGTGGGCGCACCGCTGCCGGTCGCACAGCCGGGCAGCGGACCGGTCGCCGGCGCGGCGATCTGGGTCGCCGACGGGTACGGGGTGGGTGGTGGCGCCCGGTCGGCGACCCAGGCCCCGGCGGTCGCGGAGGCGGCGAGCGCCAGCACCCCGGCGCCGCCGAAGAGCCAGCGCCGCCAACGTTGCCCGACGGGCACCGTTCGCTGGGTGTCCTCGATGGGCGGGCGGGGCACCGGCTGGCTGGCCGCGTACGGGCCGGAGAGCGTCGCGGCACCGCTGACCGGAGCGCCGCTGACCGGTGCCGCCGGCGAGCCGAGTGGCAGGTTGGCGAGCAGGTCGTGCAACTCCAGGGCGGAGGGACGTTCGGCCGGGTCGTTGGCCATGCCGGCGCGCAGCACGTCGATCAGCTCGTCCGGCACCCCGGGTAGGGCGGGGAGCGGCTGGTTGAACATCTCCAGCACGGTGACCAGGCTCGGGTTGCGCTCGGACTGCCAGCGCGGCGGCCGACCGTGCATCACCGCGTAGAGGGTGGCGCAGAGCGCGTACACGTCGACGGCCGGCGACGGCGGGCTGTGGCTGAACATCTCCGGCGGCGCGTACGCCGGAGTGAGCACCTCCAGGGTGACCGAGGCGTCCCGGTGTTCGGCGAGGACGGCGAGCCCGAAGTCGGCCAGCACCGCCGAGTTGAAGTGCGAGTACAGGATGTTGGCCGGTTTCACGTCCCGGTGCAGCACCCCGGCGGCGTGCGAGTGGGCCAGCGCGTCCGCGATCTTGATGCCGAGGTCGCGGGCCTCCACCGGGCCCAGCGGCGAGGTGCGCATCCGTTCCGCGTACGAGCCGTCGCAGAGCTCCATGATCAGGTAGGGGTGCTGATCGACGGTGACCCCCACGTCGAAGAGGTCCACCACGTGCGGGTGTGACGACATCCGGCCGGCCGCCCGCGCCTCGCGCAGGAAGCGGGCCTGATCGCGCTCGCTGTCCAGCGTCCGGTTCTCCACCTTGACGGCGACCTCGCGACCCACCGAGATCTGGGTGGCCTGGTAGACGGTCGCGTACCCGCCCCGGGCAAAGACCCGCAAATCAGTCAGGCCGGGCACGATCGGCACTGGTGGGCCGCCGGTCGGGTTGTCGGTCACCGCTCGAAAATACCCAACCCGACCGATGGCTCAGCGCACCGCGTCCGTCGGAGCCGCACCGGCGGGACCGGTACCCTCCTCGGCGACCGCAGCCGTCCCGGCACCCTCGGACGATCCGACCCCACCGGCCGGGATGCCCCGACGGGCATCCAGCCACAGACCGATGGCGGTGGCCACGGCTCCCAGCCCTTCCCACGCCGCCACCCCGAAGAACCGGTCGGGCGCGATGTCGGCCAGCACCGCGATGGTGAACACGGTGAACGTGACCAGCCGGAAGACCACGGTGAACCGGTAGAACACCCGCCACTCGGTCACCGTGGCGAGCAGGTAGTAGACGCCCATGTTGAAGGCCGCCATCGAGGACGCCAGCAGGAACGTCCCGGTGTGGTCACCGACGGCCCGGGTCGCCGGCACCTCGAACCCGAGCATGCGCAGCTGCGCCTCCGGCCAGAGCAGCCCCACCGCGCCCATCACCAGCGCCAACACGCCGAAGACCGCGATGGTCCAGCCCGCGATGGATCGCGGCAGCTTCATGAAGGGCCTCCCCAGGCACGGCGACGGTCACCACTGTGGACCCGTACGCGGTGGTGACACGCTAGCCGCTCACCCCGACCACCACATCCCCAGAACCGCCAAAACCTGCCCCCCAACCCCCCACCCCCGACCCACCCCCACCCAGACCTGCTGATCATGAAGTTATTGCCACGACACGCCGACGCGCAGGGCAATAACTTCATGATCAACGGCAGGGGGGTGGCGCGGTTAGAGCAGGGCGGTCAGGCGGGTGTGCAGGGCGTCGGCTGCGGCTCGTTCGCTGCGCTGCTCGGTCGCGTACGCCAGGCGGACCGCCTCCCGCGCACAGGACAGCGCCTCCTCCGGGCGCTCGCAGGCGGCCAACGCCTCGGCCAGCACCCTCGCCGCGATCACCTGGCTGCGCACGTCCTCGGCCGGAGCGGTGACCGCTCGGCGAGCCCAGTCCAACGCCTGCTCCCGCTGACCGTGCGCGAGCAGCGCCGCAGCGTACTGCGCCATCGTCTGGCGGCGGGAGAAGAGCAGCGAGGGCGCGTTCGCGGCGGCCGTCGCCACCGGGGCGAGCAGCCCGACCGCGGTCGCCGAGTCACCGGCGGCGAGCCGGGCCGTCGCCAGCAACACCCGGGGCGCCACCTGCGCC
The DNA here is from genome assembly GCF_040607895.1 of Micromonospora sp. NPDC005220. Taxonomy (NCBI): domain Bacteria; kingdom Bacillati; phylum Actinomycetota; class Actinomycetes; order Micromonosporales; family Micromonosporaceae; genus Micromonospora; species Micromonospora sp. NPDC005220. Next base: position 16,941 of record NZ_JBEXHP010000002.1, on the reverse strand, counting down.
GGGGCCTGCGGGTTGTGCGGCTCCACAGCGGTCAGCACCCCGCGGGCCATCCGCTCGGCCGTCTCACAGTCACCCATGTCCAACGCGACGAAGCCGCGCAGTGTCCCGGCCATCCCGGTGAGCAGCGGATGCGAGGTGCGCTCCGCGTACGCCAGGGCGTCGGTGAGCAGGTCCGCCGCGTGCTCCGGCTCGCCCAACCCGCGCGCCACCACCGCCCGGACCACCAGGGCGAACCCGCGCCCCCAGTCGTCGGAGGCGGCGGCGAACTCCCGGTACGCCCGCCGGGCCTCCCGGTCCGCCTCGGCCAGGTCACCCAGCTCGGCAGTGGCGAACGCCGCCACCGCACGCAACGTGCCCACCGCCCACGCCTCACCGACCCGCTCGCCGAACGGCAGGAACACCTGCGCCATCCGACACGCCTCGCGCAGTCGGCCGGCGAGCAGCCGGGCGAACGCCGTGGTGCCGCGCAGCCAGGCCCGCCCGTACGGGTCCTTCAGCTCGGCGAAGAGCCGGGCGGCCCGGCCGAGCACCGCATCGGTGCCGGCGAAGTCACCCCGGGTGGTGGTCACCCAGGCCAGGTTCTGCAACGACCACGCCTGCCCGCGCCGGTCCTGCGCGCTCAGGCTGACCTGGTACGCGGCCGCCAACCGGCTGCTCGCCTGGCTCAGCCGCCCGGCCACGAAGTCGGCCATGCCGAGCCGGCGCATCGCGGTGGCACGCTGGGTGGGCAGCCGGCCCTCGGTGGCCACCTGCAACGCCTCCTGCCAGGCGGTCACCGCCCGGCCCTGATCGCCGAGGGTCTCCTGGGCCTGCCCCGCCAGCAGCAGAGCACTGACCCGGGTGGCCTCGTCGCCCGCGTTCGCGGCGATCTTCTCGGCGTACGCCAACGCGTCGGAGACCCGGCCGACCTGGAGCAACGCCCGGGCGTGCACCACCTGATCGGCTGCCGGCACACCGTCGCGGGCCAGTTCGGTGGCGCGCTCGGCGTACTCGACGGCCATTGCCGGCTCACCGGCGGAGAGCGACCGGCGGGCGGCTCGACCGAGCGCGGCGATGCCGAGCGGAACCACCGCGCGGGCAGCCGCGTCCGGACGCAGCTTCACCGCGTCGGCGAGCCTGGCGGCCCGCTCGACGTGCGTCGCCACGAAGTCGTCCCGGGCCTCGGCGGTGAAGCCGCCCACCGTGCTGGCGGTGGCCTCGTGGGTCGGCGCCGCCCAGCGGGCCAGCGCGGCGTGCCGCTCGGCCAACTCGGCCTTGCTCACCCCGGCGTACGCGGCCTCCCGCATGAGCGGTGTCGCGAACGAGTAGCCGGTACGCGATCGGTGCAGCATCCGGCGTTGCAGCAACTCCTCGACCGCCCGGTCGAGTTCGACGGCGACCACGGCCGACGGCCGGCCGTCGCGCCCGCCGCGCTGCTCCCGCATCGCCTCCAGCGCGCCGGTCGGCACCGTGTCACCGGTGACCGCCGCGTCGCGCAGCACCGACCGGGCGTCCGGCGGCAGCGCGTCGATGCGGGCCGCCAGCACGGCGGCGAGGTCCCGGGAGAGCAGCCGGCTGCCCAGCGAACCCGGCACCAACCGCCAACTGGTCGACCCGCCCTGCTCCCGCTCGCCGGAGCCGGGCCGTTCCGCGGCGGCACCGCCAGCACGGACCGATTCCGTGGTGAGCGCCCCCCGCTCGATCAGCAGGGTGACCAACTCGGCCAGGTAGAACGGATTGCCCTGCGCGGTGGCGAGCAACCGGTCGGCGTCGGCCTGCGGCAGCTTGCCACCGCCGAGGTAACTGGTGAGCAGCCGGGCCGCGTCGGCGCCGCGCAGCGGCGGCAGCGAGTGCACCTCGGCGTCCGCGACCCGGGTCAGCGCGCCAGCGGTACGCACCAACTCGGGGCGGCCGAGCAGCAGCGCCAGCACCGGGCCGCTGAGCCTGGACAGGGTCAACCCGAGGGCGCTGATCGTCTCGGCGGTGGCATCGTGCAGGTCGTCCACCACGATCACCAGCGGCGCCTCCGAGGCGAGTCCGCTGAGCAGGTCGGCGACCGCGTTCGGCACCACCTCGGCATCCGCGGCCGGCGTGCCCGATCCGCCCCACTCGCCGCTGTCGGTGCCACCGTGTGCCGGCAGTTCGGCGTAGCCGAGCAGGGCGAGCAGCTGCTCGGTGGCGATCGGCGCGGTCTCCGCAGCCGAGCGGGCGAGCCGCTGCCCGAGCCGGCGCAGCCGCTCCTCCACCGCCGGACGGGCCAACGCGGTGGACGCGTCGCTGGGCAGACCGACAGCGGCCCGCACCAGGTCGGCCAGGGGTGCGAGCCGTCGCCGCTCCCCGAACGCGGCACAGCGCACCGAGAGCACCCGGGCCCCGGTGTGCGCCGCGTACCGGCCAGAGCCGACGTCGTACCCGGCGGCGAGGCGCTCCACCTCGGCGGCGAACCGGGACTTGCCGATGCCCGCCTCGGCGGTCATCAGCAGCACCCGTGGGTCACCCTGGTCGATCACCTCGGCGAGCCGGCCGGCGACCCGGCCGATCTCCGTCTCCCGGCCGACGTACGGCGCCTCGTCGCCGAGCCCCGACCGGGTGCCCGGCGCGTCCAGCAGACCCAGCAGCTCGTACGCCTCGACCGGCTCACGTTTGCCCTTGAGCCGCAGCGGACGCAGCGCTCGCCAGGAGGAGACGTGCCTGGTGGCGGCGGCGGTGCGGGCACCGGCGTAGACGGCCCCGACGGCGGCGGCGTCGGCGAGCCGGGCCGCGGTGTTCACCGTGTCGCCGATGACCGTGTACTCGATGGCCGCCTGGATGCCCGCGATGACGTCGCCGGTGTTCAGCCCGACCCGCAGCCCGAGCGGCGCGCCGCCGCCCCGCTCGTCGTCGAGCACCCGGCGGACGGCCCGCTGCATGGACAGGGCGGCCCGGACAGCGCGTTCGGCGTCGTCCTCGTGCGCCACCGGGGCGCCGAAGACCGCCATGATGCCGTCACCGGTCAGCTTGTCGACGTGCCCGCCGAACGTCTTCACCGCGCCGGCGAGGGCGGCCAGCACCCGGTCGGTGACCGCGCCGACCCGTTCCGGGTCGAGGTCCTCCGACCAGGAGGTGAACTCGGAGAGGTCACCGAAGAGCACAGTCACCACCCGGCGCTCGGCCGCCGGCAACGTGGCGGCGGCCGGCAGCGCGGCGCCACAGTTGTGGCAGAACCGCGCGCCGGGAACGGCAACGGTTCCACACACGGGGCAGGTCACGTGTGCTCCAACCCACTGACCCCGGGCGCGGATTCCCCGGTGCCGACGCCCAGATACTCCAGCTGGGCACGGACCGACCACTCGGCCGCCCACCAGAGCGAGCGGTCCACGTCCGCGTAGACCGTCGCCACCACGTCGGCGGGGGTGTGGGCGCCGGCGGCGACCGCCACCCGGACCTGGTCCAGCCGGGCCCGGCGGTGGGCGAGGTAGAAGTCGGCGGCGGCGGCGCAGTCGGCCAGCGCCGGGCCGTGCCCGGGCAGCGCCGGGATTCTCCGGTACGCGGACAGCAGCTCCAGGCTGCTCAGGTAGTCACCGAGGTGCCCGTCGGGGTGGGCGACCACGGTGGTGCCCCGGCCGAGGATGGTGTCCCCGGTCAGCACCACGCTCTCGCCGTCGTGCTCGACCAGGAAGCAGACCGAGTCGGCGGTGTGCCCCGGCGTGGCCAGCAGGCGGATCGCCAGGCCGAAGTCACCGAGACGCTCGCCCGACTCGGTCAGCGGCGCGGCACCGATGGTGTGCGCCGGGTCGACCGCGAGGACGGGCACCCCGCCGAGCAGCTCGCTCAGCCGGGCGGCGCCCTCGGTGTGGTCGGGGTGGCCATGGGTGATCAGGATCAGCCCGACCGGCCCGTGCTCGGCGATCCGGGTCAAATGCCCCTCGTCCGCCGGCCCCGGGTCGACCACGATGGCGTGCTCGGCTGCCGGGGCGCGCAGCACCCAGGTGTTGGTGCCGTCGAGGGTCATCGGCCCGGGGTTCGGCGCACGCAGCAGGGAAACCCAGCGGGGCAGTTCGTCGGCAAGCGCCGCCACCGCCCCCGTCACGTGCCCGCTCATGGCTGCGATCGTACGACCCCGCCCGCCACACCCCACGATCTTGCACTTGCTGCTGCTGATTCATACCGCTTCACGGCATTCGTCGCGACAGGAAGTGCAAGATCGCGGGGGTGGTCAGGGCTGGGTCAGGCGACCTCGACGATCAGTTCGATCTCCACCGGGGCGTCCAGGGGCAGCTCTGCCACGCCCACCGCGCTGCGGGCGTGCCGGCCGGCCTCGCCGAAGACGGTGCCGAGGAGATCGGAGGCGCCGTTGATCACGGCGGGTTGACCGGTGAAGCCGGGCGCGGAGGCCACGAACCCGGTCACCTTGACCACCTTGACCACGTTCTCCAAGCCGACCAGCGAGTCGACCGCGGCCAGCGCGTTGAGCGCGCACCGCTGGGCCAGATCCTTCGCCTGCTCGGCGGAGATCCCGGCGCCGACCTTGCCGGTGGCGAGCAGCTTGCCCTCGGCCATCGGCAACTGGCCGGACACGTACACGTGCTGCCCGGACTGCACGGCCGGGACGTAGCTGGCCACCGGCGGCACGACCTCGGGCAGTTCGAGACCCAGCTCGGCGAGCTTCGCGTGCGGACCGTTGCTCACTGCGCCACCCCGTTGTTCGCGACCGCGGAGCTCCGCTTCGCCGCACTCACGCCTTCGGCCGCTTCAGGTAGGCGACCAGCTGATCCGGATTCGGGCCGGGGACCACGGCGACGAGCTCCCACCCGTCCTCGCCCCAGTTGTCGAGGATCTGCTTGGTCGCGTGGACCAGCAGCGGGACCGTGGAGTATTCCCACTTCTGCATCGCTGAAGGGCTCCCTCTCGGTGCGGAATTGTTCGAGGGACAGCCTACGGTCCGCTGGCCGGGCGAGGTACGGGACGCTGCTCCGGCGCGGCCGGCAACTCCCCGCAGCGACCTTCGTGTTCGTACCTCTGGGGGCAGCGGGACCGGTCGGGCAGCAGCAGGTCACAGAAGACCCGGTGGCGGTTGTTCTGATCATCGGCGTTGGACACGGTGGTCTCGCCGGCGTCCAACTCGGGCAGGAAGCCCAGGGACACCGCGACCCGACTGGCCAGCACCGTCGCCGCCGCCAGATTCGAAACCCGGATCGGCAGGTGGATCACGAAGCCCGGCTCGTCGTCGTCGCGGGTCCGCTCGGCGGGCGGGCTCGGCACCCGGGCCGCCTCCGTCTGGTCCGGCATCCGGCGGTACGACCGTTCGTTGATCGGCTGGTTGGTGACCTGCCCGCCGGCCTCGACCAGGGACCCGGGCCGGCGGGGCCGGTCGTTCGTCGGGAACTGGGTGCGAGGGATGTTCTCCGCGTCGCGCATGCACTGCCTCCGGTCGTACCTCTCGGACCATACTTCCGGCCCGGACCCATTCGTCCGTTCCGGCCCCCGCACGGGACGAAGGTAGGTCTGCGGCCGCAGTCCCGCCAACAGGACGCGCACAAGAGGCCACTAACAGTCATATATGCGACACACCGCAGGTCGGGGGCCCGACACCCAATTCGAGCCGGGTACCACCAGCGGATCGCTGGAGCGGTGCGGCACGGCCGCGGAGACACGATCCGGTCATCGACCGCTACCCTTCCGGTCGGACGGTCGCGCAGCGCCCGGCCGCCCGCTCGATCACGCTCGGCGCCAGGGGTGGCGGCGGGCGCCGCACCCCTGGGGGAACGACATGACCCACCCGCCCAGCGGCGACCAGGCCGGCACACCCGCTCACCCGCCGGCCCACCCGGATCCCGCCGGTCAGCCCCGCACGCCAGCCATCCCCAGTCAACCAACCCCCGCCGCGCCGCCCGGGCAGCTCGCCCTCCCGGCATCCCCCGCCCAGCCGGCGCTCCCCGCCGACCCGACCGCACCGGCCTTTGCCGGGCAGCCAGCCTTCTCCGGGCAGCCCAGCGGGCAGCCGGAAGGACCCGGCGGCCCCACCTCGGCCGCCGCACCGACACCGCCGGGCACCCCGAATCCCTCGTCGATCCCCCCACCCCCGCCGGCCTACCCGCCCTACCCGGGCACGGCCGGGCCGAAGAAGAAGCGCGGCCTGCTGATCGCCGCGATCGCCCTGGTCGTGATCATGGTGCTCTGCGTGGGCGGCGGGGTGGTGGCCTTCCTGACCCTGCGCAATGCCGAGACCGGCGAGGGCGCCAAGGAGCCGACGGTCGCCGTCGACGAGTTCCTCACCGCGGTCTACAAGGATCGCGACGCGACCAAGGCGGCCACTCGCGTCTGCGCCGCCTCCCGTGACGACGACAAGATCGCCGCGAAGGTGGCCGAGGTGGAGAAGTACGCCTCCACCTACCAGAACCCGCGCTTCCGGTGGACCACCCCGAAGGTGGACAACCAGACCGGGGATCGGGCCACCGTCTCCACCCGGCTCACCATGACCACCGCCGACGAGAAGGTGGCCGACCAGGAGTTGCGCTTCACTGTGGTGCAGAAGACGGGTTGGTGGGTCTGCGAGGTCGCGTGACCGCCCAGCCTGGATAGGCTCGACGGGTGTGTGCAGCTGAGCGTCCGATCGACCCGGCCGGAACCGGATGGCCCGCCCGTCTCCACGTGGTGACCGGCAAGGGCGGCACCGGTAAGACCAGCGTGGCGGCCGCGTTGGCCCTCGCGCTCGCCGCTGGTGGCCGGCGCACCCTGCTGGTCGAGGTCGAGGGGCGGCAGGGCATCGCCCAGCTGTTCGGCATCGACCCGCTGCCCTACGAGGAGCGGCACCTCGCCGACGCGCCGGACGGCGGTGAGGTGCGCGCACTCGCGGTGGACGCCGAGGAGGCGCTGCTCGAGTACCTGGACATGTTCTACAAACTGGGCGCGGCGGGCCGGGCGCTCCGCAAGCTCGGGGCCATCGACTTCGCCACCACCATCGCGCCCGGTCTGCGCGATGTCCTGCTCACCGGCAAGGTGAAGGAGGCCACCACCCGCACCATCGGGCAGCGGCGCGCGTACGACGCGGTGGTGCTGGACGCCCCGCCGACCGGGCGGATCGGCCGGTTCCTCAACGTGACGGCGGAGACCGCCCGGCTGGCCAAGGTGGGCCCGATCAAGACCCAGAGCGAGGGGGTCGCCGCGTTGCTGCGCTCCCCGATGACCGCGGTGCACGTGGTCACGCTGCTGGAGGAGATGCCGATCCAGGAGACGGTCGACGCGATCGCCGACCTGACCGCCCTCGGCTTCGGCATCGGCAAGGTGCTCGTCAACGGTGTCCGACCTCCACTGCTCGCCGGGCCGGTGGTCACCGCCGCGGAGTTGCAGCGCGGGCTGGTCGCCGCCGGGCTGCCGGCCGATCGGGACATCGTGGCCGGGCTGCACAACGAGGCACGTGACCAGCTCATCCGACGCGAGCTGGAGGATTCGCTCCGCGCCGACCTGGTGGAGCTGGGGCTGCCGATGATCGAGCTGCCGTTGCTGCCCGACGGGGTGGATCGGGCCGGGCTCACGACGCTGGCCCAGGCCCTCGTCCGCGCCGAATGACTCACACCTGAGCGCAGCACGGGCGCGCGGACCCGCCGGCCCGATACGCTCGATTGGTGCCTTCCGAAGACGCGGCGCCGCAGCTGGACGTCGACCAGATCCTCGCCGACCCGGGCGTGCGGATCGTCGTGTGCTGCGGTGCCGGCGGAGTGGGGAAGACGACCACCGCCGCGGCGCTGGCGCTGCGGGCTGCCGAGCAGCACGGTCGGCGCACTGTGGTGCTCACCATCGACCCGGCCCGCCGGCTGGCCCAGTCGCTGGGCCTGACCGAGCTGGACAACACCCCTCGCCAGGTCAAGGGGATCGACGTCGAGAGCAGCGGCGGCGAGTTGCACGCCATGATGCTGGACATGAAGCGCACCTTCGACGACGTGGTGTTGCAGCACACCGACCCGGCGAAGGCCGCGGAGATCTTCGCGAACCCGTTCTACCAGGCGATGAGCTCGACCTTCGCCGGCACGCAGGAATACATGGCGATGGAGAAGCTGGGCCAGCTGCACGCCCGGGGCGAATGGGACCTGATCGTGGTGGACACGCCGCCGTCCCGGTCGGCACTCGACTTCCTGGACGCGCCGGCCCGACTCTCCCGCTTCCTCGACGGCCGGATGCTGCGCCTGCTGCTGGCCCCCGCGCGCACCGGCGGCCGGAGCATGTTCAGCCTGGTCACGGCCTCGTTCGGGATGTTCTCGAAGGTGGTGCAGAAGGTGCTCGGCGCGCAACTGCTCACCGACCTGTCCGGCTTCGTGGCGGCACTGGATTCGATGTTCGGTGGTTTCCGGCAGCGCGCCGAGCAGACGTACCGCATCCTGCAGGCGCGGGAGACGGCCTTTCTGCTGGTCGCGGCGCCGGAGCCGGACGCGGTCCGGGAGGCCGCCTACTTCGCCGGCCGACTGCGGGACGAGCGGATGCCGCTGGCCGGCCTGGTGCTCAACCGGGTGCACCGCCCGGCGGTCCCGCAGCTGGACGCCGAGCAGAGCCGGACAGCCGCCGAGCGGCTGACCGAGCTGGGTGGGCACGAGGCCACCGCCGACGTGCTGCGGGCGCACGCGACGCTGGCTCGCCAGGCGGTACGCGAGCAGCAGGTCGCCGCGCGCTTCACCGAGGCGTTCCCGGCCGTGCCGGCGGTTTCGGTTACGGCGCAGCCCGCCGACGTGCACGACGTCGACGGGCTACGGACGATCGGCGCGGCGATCAGCCGGCCGTGACCGCGTCAGTTGGCCGCGCTGACAAGAATCTTGTCCTTGCCGGCCTTGTCCTTGCTGTTCTTCTTCATCGCGGCCTCGAACATCTTGCGCCAGCTCGTCACCTGCGGGTGACGACGCAGTAGCGCCCGCCGTTCGCGTTCGGTCATGCCGCCCCACACACCGAACTCGATCCGGTTGTCCAGCGCGTCGGCCAGGCACTCGTACCGAACTGGGCAGCTCCGGCAGATCCGCTTCGCCACGTTCTGTTCGGCGCCCTGTACGAACAACGCGTCCGGGTCCCCGTTCTGACATGCCGCCAGTGACGGCCAGTCAGTGATCATGCCCATGTGTACACGTCCCCCCTTGCAGTACCTACCGACCTCGTCGATGCACGCCAGCCGGCAATTCCCCCCGATCGCCCGGCCTGCCTTCCCCAAGGCGGCGCGGACGACATGTGGCGCTGTCGCCGCCCTCATCATGCTCTGTAGTCGACTGATTACGCAACGTTGTCGGCTAAATCCATCATTCCGGACACTCCCGGCTTCCCGGGCCTTCGACCGCCGGTTACCCCGCCGAGGTCAGCGATAACGCTGCCCCGCCTCACTGAATCGGAGGAGACTCATGCCAGGTCACACGCAACCAAGCACCGGGGGTCGTGCGTTTAGCACAACGAGGGCAGCGCGCGCAGGAAATGGGGAAAGAACGCCCCAGCGCCCCTCGTTCCCTACTCGCGTACCCTGTCGAGGTGACCTGGATGCGGAAACGTGACCACAATGTGCTGACCAACGCCGCATCGCTAGCCGTGTGTGGCCTGCTGGCCGGCGTGGTGGTCGCTGCGGCGGCCTTCCCCGCGGTAGCGATGTCCGGCCTGGCCGCGAAGGCCGGCGCCGAGACATTCGGTGCCCTGCCCACGGAGCTGACGGTGGCCCGCGCGCCACAGATCAGCTACCTGCTGGCCTCGGACGGCAAGACACCGCTCGCGACGATGTACGACGAGAACCGACGGGACGTGAAGCTCCCCGACATCTCGCCGTACATGCAGAAGGCCATCATCGCGGCCGAGGACCATGACTTCTACAAGCACAACGGCGTCGACATCAACGGTGTCGCCCGCGCGTTCGTCAACAACCAGAGCGAAGGCTCCGGTCGGCAGGGCGCCTCGACGCTGACCATGCAGTACGTCCGGCTGGCCATCGCCTACTCGGCCACCCACCCGGCGGACGTCGTCGCGGCGACCGAGGACACCAGCGCCCGCAAGCTCCGCGAGATGCGGCTGGCCCTCCAGGTCGACAAGGAATTCTCCAAGGACGAGATCCTCACCCGCTACCTCAACCTCGCCTCGTTCGGCAACGGCGCGTACGGCATCTTCGCCGCCAGCCAGGTCTACTTCGGTAAGCCGCCGAGCAAGCTGAAGATCGAGGAAGCGGCGTTGCTGGCCGGCATGGTCAAGGCGCCGACGACGAACGATCCGACCACCGAGGCGGGTTACCCGCTCGCACTGGATCGGCGCGACTACGTCATCCAGAACATGGTCGACATCAAGGCCATCACCCAGCAGGAGGCGGACGCCGCCAAGGCGGTCAAGCTGGTGGTGAAGGACAAGCGCACTCCGAACGGCTGCGTCGCCGCGAACGTCAACGAGTGGGGCTTCTTCTGCGACTACTTCTACCGCTGGTGGATGGATCAGGAGACGTTCGGCTCGACCAGGTACGACCGTGAGCGCCGGCTGAAGAGCGGCGGCTACAACGTGGTGACCACGATCGACGTCCAGGCGCAGCGCGCCGCGGACAAGGCGGTCCGCAAGGCCAAGAGCGTGAACAGCAAGGAAGCGGCCATGGTCGCGGTGGTCGAGCCGGGCACCGGTCGGGTCCGGGCGCTCGCGGTCAACCGGCAGTTCAAGCTGGACGACCCGAAGAACCCGAAGAACAAGCTCTCCAGCGATCCGGCGAAGAGCAGGAAGAAGATCCGGGGCAACTACCCGGCGACGGTCAACCCGCTGCTCACCGGTGGGGACGGCATCACCGGTTACCAGGCCGGGTCGACGTTCAAGATATTCACCATCGTCGCGGCGCTGGAGAAGGGCATCCCGCTCAGTTACACCATCAACGCGCCGAAGCAGTTCAAGTCGGAATACATCATCCGGCCCGGCCCGGCGGCCTGCCCGGGGACCAGCTTCTACTGCCCCACCAACTCGACCGAGAGCATGGCCGGCGTCCACAACATGTGGAGCGCGTTCGGCCGGTCGGTGAACACCTTCTTCGTGCCGCTGCAACAGCAGGTCGGCGCCGAGAACGTGGTCAAGGCCGCCAAGCGGCTGGGCATCAACTTCCGGGCCCAGGAAGACCTGGACCTGGAGAAGGGTGCGCACCAGTGGGGCGCCTTCACCCTGGGCGTCTCACAGACCACCCCGCTGGACCTGGCCAACGCCTACGCCACCCTGGCCGCCGACGGCAAGTACTGCGAACCGATCCCGGTGCAGGAGATCCGCGACCCGGAGGGCAACAAGCTGGACATCGCCAACCCACGGTGCGAGAAGCGGTTCAGCACCGACGTGGCCCGCGCCGCCGTGGACGCCGCCCGCTGCCCGGTCGGTGACAGGTCGTCGTCCTCGAAGTGCGCCGGGGCCACCGCCGGCAACGTGCGCGACGACGTCGGCTACCCGGTGGCCGGCAAGTCCGGTACCACCGACTCGGAAAAGACCGCCGCCCTGGTCGCGATGACCAAGCAGTACGCGGTCGCCGGCATCATGGCCGACCCGGACTGGCCGCAGACCAACGTGAAAATGAAGCACGGGGAGAAGGACGGCATCAACCCGCCGGTCTGGGAGACGCTGCGGGACGCCATGAAGGGCAAACCGAAGATCGACTTCGAGGCGCCGGGCCAGAAGATCTCCCAGGGTGACCAGCGCAGCATCCCCGACGTGAAGTGCGTGTCGGTGGATCAGGCGAAGTCCCGGCTCAAGGGCGCCGGCTTCGAGCCGGTCGTCTCCAGCGCGAGGGTGCCGTCCTCCTGCAAGGCGGGCGACGCGGCCGGCACCAGCCCGGACGGACGCACGATCAAGGGTGGCCTGGTCACCATCGAGGTCAGCAGCGGCAGCGGCGGCACGCCGGGCAACACCGACGGCAATCCGGGCAACCCGCCCGGCAATTCACCCGGCCGACCAGGCAACGGCCGTCCGAACGGCTGAGCCGACCAGTAGCACACAACGGGCGGGCACCCTCCTCGGGTGCCCGCCCCGTTTCGTCTGTCCGGACCGGCGAGCGGCTACGACAAGCGTCCTGCCGCGCCGCTGACCCCGCTGGTCAGAGACCGAGCTGTCGGCGTACCTCGGCGGCCACCCGGCCACCCTCGGCCTGGCCCGCCACCGCGGCCTGGGCTGCCTTCATCGCCGGGCCCATCTGGGCCTTACCGGTGAAGCCGCCCGCGGCGAGCGCCCCCGACACCAGCTCGGTCAGCTCGGCGTCCGAGAGCTGCCTGGGCAGGTAGCGGTCCAACACCTCACCCTCGGCGCTCTCCTTCGCGGCCTGCTCGGCGCGGCCGGCGTCGGCGAAGGCGGTGGCCGCCTCCCGACGCTTCTTGGCTTCCTTGGTCAGCACCGCGAGCACCTCGTCATCGGTGAGCTCGCGCTTGGCCTTGCCGGCGACCTCGGCGGTGCCGACGGCGGCCAGGGCCATCCGCAGCGTGGAGGTGGTCAGCTCGTCGCGCGCCTTGAGCGCGGAACGCATGTCGGCAGTGAGGCGGTCCTTCAGCGTGCTCATGGACGGTCAAACTACCCTGAACGCCATGCGAAAGCGCACACTATTCCGGCTCGCCGCCGGAACCGCCACGGTCGGCGCGGCCACCCTCGCGTACGCGTCGCTCATCGAGCGCAACATGTTCACCCTGCGGCGGTACGACGTGCCGGTGCTCCCGGCCGACGCGGAGCCGCTGCGCGTACTGCATCTGTCGGACCTGCACATGATGCCCGACCAGGCGCGCAAGCAGCGCTGGGTGGCGTCGCTGGCCGCCCTCGACCCCGACCTGGTGGTGGTGACCGGCGACAACATGGCGCACCCCGGCGCGGTGCCCGGGGTGCTGCGGGCCCTGCAACCGCTGCTGGACTACCCGGGGGCGTTCGTTTTCGGCTCCAACGACTACACCGGGCCGGTGTTGAAGAACCCCTTCACCTACTTCCTGCCCGACCGTGAGTACACCGAGGGCGTCGAGCTGCCCTACGAGGAGCTGCGTCAGGTCTTCACCGGCGCCGGCTGGGCCGACCTCAACAACGCCCGGACCATGCTCAAGGCTGGCGGCCGACAACTCGACCTGGTCGGCGTCGACGACCCGCACATCGAACGGGACGACTACCCCTCCGTGGCCGGCGCGGTGTCCTCCTCGGCGGACCTCTCCATCGCGCTGACCCACTCACCCGAGCCACGGGTGCTCGACCAGATGGCGGCGGACGGCTTCGGGCTGCTGCTGGCCGGGCACACCCACGGTGGTCAGGTCTGCGTACCGGGCTTCGGGGCGCTGGTGACCAACTGCGGTCTGCCCCGCTCGATGGCGCAGGGTCTGCACCGGTGGCCGGGCTCGGACTCCTGGCTGCACGTCTCCGCCGGCCTCGGCACCCACCCGACCGCCCCGGTCCGCTTCGCCTGCCCCCCGGAGGCCAGCATCCTCACCCTCATTCCCCGCTGACCGCATTCGCCCCGCCGCCCTCGCTGCTCGCGTCCCGCGGCCCGCAGCCCGCTTCAAGATCCGCGCACCTTCAGGGATGTTGCTGTCTCGGCGCGTCGTGAGGCAGCAACATCCCGGAAGTTGTGCGGATCTTGGCTGCACCGGGCGGGACGAGCGGCGGGGGTACCGAGTTTGACCATCGGGGCGGGTGGGCTACTATTTGTCGGCACGCCTCGGGGTGTGGCGCAGCTTGGTAGCGCGCTTCGTTCGGGACGAAGAGGTCGTCGGTTCGAATCCGGCCACCCCGACCAGAGGTAAGAGGGCACATCCACTTGGTGGGTGTGCCCTCTGGCGTTTCCCGATCGGCCCAGTCAGCAGGGGTCGGTGCCGTCAAATAGGTGTTTCTGCGGATCCCCGGCACTCGCTCGTTTTCTAGCGTCACCGGTGACACACGATCCCTTCGAGGGGAGCACCGATGACCATCGAGATCGATCTCACCGCCGTCAAGGCCCGCCAGCAGGTGACCTGGGCCAGCGGCGACTACGGCGCGGTCGCCGCACTCATCCACCCCATCGCCGAGTCGCTGGTGGCGGCGGCGGACCTGTCGGCCGGCGCCCAGGTGCTGGACGTCGCCACCGGCACCGGCAACGCCGCCATCGCCGCCGCCCGCTGCGGCTGCGTCGTGACCGGCGTCGACTACGTACCCGAACTGTTGCAGCGGGGCCACGCCCGGGCGGCGGCGGAGCGACTGCCCGTCACGTTCGTGACCGGCGACGCGGAGCGCCTGGCGTACGACGACGGGTCGTTCGACGCGGTGCTCTCCGTGGTCGGCGTGATGTTCGCGCCGGACCAGGAGCGGGCCGCGGCGGAGCTGGTCCGGGTCTGCCGCCCTGGCGGCACGCTGGCGCTGGCATCGTGGACACCCCAGGGGTTCATCGGCGAGCTGTTCCGCACCGTGGGGCGGCACGTACCGCCACCGGCAGGGCTTCGCCCGCCGGTGCAGTGGGGCGACGAGGTACGGGTCCGCGAGTTGCTCGGCGAGTCCGTGGACGAACTGCGAGCGGTACGCCGCGAGTTCGTCTTCCGTTTCGGCGCACCGGAGGAGTTCGCCGATTTCTTCCGGGCCAACTACGGGCCGACGCTGAAGGCGTTCGAGGCCATGCCCGCCGAACAGCGACCGCAGCTGCACGCCGACCTGGTGGAGTTGGCGCGGTCGCGCAACCGGTCCACCGACGCCACCGTACGAATTCCGGCGGAGTACCTGGAGGTGGTGGCCCAGCGGACGACCACCTCCGCCTGACAGTGTGCCGGTCCGCCACGACGACGGCACGGTCAGCTACTACGCCAACTGGTACTCCTTCGAGGTGGCCGCCTCCGCCGCCTGACGCGTCGACGAGGGCGGCCATCCCACCGGGTGGCCGCCCTCGGGCACGTTGCGCTGTCAGTCCTGCCGTTCGGTGCGTTCGATCTCGGTGAACGCGGCGGCCAGGTAGTCGTCCAACGGCGCGCCCGTCACCGCCAACAGATCGGCCACGAGCAGCGGGGCGTGTCGGGCCAGCGCTGACGCGTCCGGCGGAGACTCGTCGCCGTCGGGGTCGTACACGCCCAACGCGCCGGCCAGCAGGACGAGCACCACGTGCGGGTCGAGGTCCGGACGCCAGCGCGTCGCGCCCTGCACGCAGCGGGTCAGCACCTGGCGGATGTCGTCGCCGGTCAACCCGTCCGGATGGCTCTCCTCCAGCAACAACCGGACCACCGCGCCGAGCACCAGGCCGGAACGCTCATCCGCGGCGAGCCCGCCGACCGCCTCGTCGTACGCCCGAGCGTCACGTGCCTGGGCTGCGGCGACGGCCGTCGTGGCGGTCACCGCGATGGCGCGGGCGGTAGCGGGCAGATGTCGCCAGGTGCCGGTCATCGAGCCAGCATCGCAGACCCGGCGGACACCGACCGGCCGCGATCACGGCGAGTGGATCAACGTGGGCTTGGTCACTCGGCGGTCCTGATGACCGCGAGGCGGGCCAAAACGGATCGCGCGGCGTCAGACCCACCGAACAGAATGCCGGCATGCTGCGTCGCGCCCTGCCCCGCCGTTCGGAAGCTCGCCGACTCCTGATCGGCACCCTGCTGTCGGCGATCGGGCGCGGTCTGACCCTGCCGTTCCTCTTCATCTACCTGACCGACGTACGCGGCCTCACCGACACCCGCGCCGGGCTCGTGATCGGCTGGTACGGCGTGGTCACCCTGGCCCTGTCACCGCTGGGCGGGACGCTGATCGACCGAATCGGCGCCCGCCGGGTGGTGGTGCCCTGCCTGGTGATCGAAGCGATCGGCACCGGCTCACTCGCGCTGGTTCACTCGACCGGTTCGGCCCTGCTGGTGATGACGGTGATCGCCATCGGCAGTTCGGCGATCTGGTCCGGGCAGAACACCATCCTCGCGTCGTTGACCGACGACGATGAGCGGCAACGCGTCTTCGGGCTGAACTTCGCCCTGCTCAACCTCGGCATCGGCATCGGCGGCATGACCTCCGGCGCGATCGTCGACACCGCCCGGCCCGGCACCTTCCAGACGATCTACCTGCTGGACGCGGTGACCTACCTGATGCCGGCGCTGATCCTGCTCACCCTGCCCGGCGTCGGGCACCGACTCGGCAAACGTCGAGGCGTCGACGAGCCATCACCCGGCGGCTACCTGACGGTGCTCCGTGACCGCCCGTTCCGGCGGCTGGTGATCTTCGGGCTGATCCTCACCACCTGCGGGTACGCACAGGTGGAGGTGGGCTTCGCCGCGTACGCGGTGCGGGTGGCCGAGGTGAACCCTCGGGTCGTGGCCTGGGCGCTCGCGGCCAACACCGTAATGATCGTGCTCGCCCAACTGCTCGTGATCCGCCGGATCGAAGGTCGCAGTCGCACCCGGGCGTTGGCCGTGGTGGGAGCGGTCTTCGCCGCCGCCTGGCTGGTGCTCGGCGCGGCCGGCCTGGTCAGCGGCGAGAGCGCTGTGCTGGCCGCCCTGTGCGTGGTGCTCTGCTCCGCGATCTTCGGCTTCGGCGAGACGATGCTGTCCCCGGTGATGCCCGCCCTGACCAACGCGCTGGCCACCGACGAGCTGCGCGGCCGGTACAACGCGATGAGTTCGATGATCTTCGGAATCAGCGGTGTGATCGGCCCGGTGACCGCCGGCCCGCTCATCGGCGCCGCCAACGGCATGGTCTGGGTGGCGACGGTGGTCGGTGGCTGCCTGGTCGCCTCACTGGTCGCGCTCTCCCTGCGCCGACTGCTCACCGCCGAGCAGGACGGCCTAGCGACGCCCGCCCCGGCGTCCCCCACCGCCGCGCCCGCCCACGCCTGAGCATCCCCTCCTCGAGTCACCTGACATGCCCAACCCTCGCGCGCCACACCGGGCACCGCCCGGCCCTGCCGTGTGTCCCGCACCGCCCCGCCGGCCGCCAACCGTCCCCACTACCCCCCGCACCGCGCACCGCGCACGCACCCCGCACCGCACCCCGCACCGCGCACCCACGCCCCGCTACCCCCGCAACCCGCTACCCCCGCGCCGTGCGCCCCGCGCCCCGCGC